>CAYRQC010000096.1:0-6759 GCA_964426265.1 uncultured Phycisphaerales bacterium
CTGGCGCAGCTATCCGCAAGTGGGCAATGAGCCGCGCCTGATCTCGAGCGACGAGTGGGGGAACAGCCAGTTCGGCTATCAGAAGTGGATCCTCGAGCACCTGCCGAAGTTCCCCGGCGCGACCGCCGCGGCCTACAACAACTGGTGGGTCTACATCGCGAACACGGACGAGGAGCTGCCGGAGCTGACAAGCCAGCGCTGATTGCCGCAGCTCACACGAGCGCCGCCAGGAACTTCGCCGCCGGCAGGCAGCGGATGCCGTCCTGGATGAAATCGCGTTGGCCGTCGAGCACGACCTGGAACGTCCACGGGATCTTCAGGCGATCGCGGTAGTAGCGCAGCGTCGGCGCGATCGTCGCTTCGGAGAGCTTGGCCTCGACCGCGAACCACGGCTTGCGGTCGACGGTCACGAGGAAGTCGACCTCGCGGCCGTCGGCGTCGCGCAGGTAGTGCAGCTCGGTGCGCCAGCCGTCGAGGTCTTCGAGCGCGTGACAGAGCTTCAGCAGGTGGAGTGCGACGACGTTCTCGAAACGTGCGCCGCGATCGGTGACGACGCTCGCGTCCCACAGGTAGAGCTTGGGCATCTTGCGCAAGCCGCGGACGAGCTTGGTGGTGAAGGGCCGGATCCGGAACGTGAAGTAGAGCCGGTCGAGCACGTCGACCCAGAGCGTCAGCGCCTTGTTGCTGACTTCCAGGTCCTCGCGCAGTGAGTTCAGCGACAACGGTGATCCGACGCGCTCGGGCAGCAGGTCGGCGAGGTGCGACATCGAGGAGAGGTCGCGAATCGTCTCGAGGTCGCGCACGTCCTCGCGGAAGAAGCGCTCGACTCGTTCCTTCTGCCAACGGCGCAGCGTGCGCTCCGAGCCGGCAAGCAGTGGCTCCGGGAAGCCGCCGAACTTCACGAGGTCGTCGAGCGTCGACTGCGGTCGCGCCGCATCGATCGCGATCGCGGTCCCCGGTTGCGGCAAGGCCGTCAGGCTCGTCCCTTCGAGCTCGGCGACCGTGAACGGATGGAGTCGGTAGTGGTGGTAGCGCCCTTGCAGCGAGTCGCCGCCACGCCGGTAGACATCGAGTCGCGCGCTGCCGGTGACGAGGAACTGCAAGCGCTCCCGATGCTTGTCGAACTCACCCTTGATCCACCGTTTCCAGTGGCGGTACTTGTGCAGCTCGTCGAGAGCGATCAGCCCGCCGTCGCTCGGCCACTGCGCTGCAAGGATCGCCTTGCGGTCATCGCGTTGGTCCCACGACAGGTAGACGCCGCGCGCAGCGGACTGCAACGCGCCCCGGGCGAGCGTCGTCTTGCCGACCTGACGTGGCCCAGCCAAAAAGACCATGCGGTGCGGCAGGTCTTCGAGGATCGGAGTCAGGAGGGTGCGTGTCGTGGCCATGACCAGTACTCGGAATTATGCCACTAGGCACAAAAACGAGCACGTTTTTTGTTCTTGAGGAACAAAAACGAGCACGTTGTTTTCTTGGGGGAGAATCATGAGGGTCGCCGGACAGAGACTCAGACACACTCCGTTCAGCCGTTTGAACCCGGTTCTCGCCTGTTTCACCCTTTCTTCGGCACCCAGATCACCGACTTGCCGGCCGGGTAGCCGCTCAACATCGGCAGGCGGATCGGTGCGAGGTCCGGTGCTGGTTCGTAGTGGTCGGCGATCAGCGGCTTGATGCGCGGGTCCCAGTCGCCGATCACGATCGCGGTGTACCAGCGCTCGGTGATGCGCTGCGCGAGATCGGCGGGGATGGCGATGCCGCTGGCCGCGCCGAAGTAGCCACCCATCAGGTCGGACAGCGCGCCCAGATGGAGGTGAAACGGGTCGCCGCGCCGGCAGCCCCAACTGCCCGCGTGCAAGGTCACCCAGGTGCGCTCGGGCGGGCCGAGCGTCGCGAGCTTCGCCGCGAGATCGCGCCACACCTGCGCGTCGGTTGTGGTCGGCCGGAACGGACGCGGATCGCGCAGCCCGAGCGCGCCATTCAGCGCGAGCAGGAACCACGCCGCCGTCCAACCCGCCGGCTGCCGCGCGCGCGGCAGGAAGCCGTTGATCGCCCGCTCGAGCGCGAGCAGCACGAAGGGGGCGCTCGCGATCGCGAAGATCACGTAGACGTTGCGGACGGCGAGCGGCTGCGAAGACGAGGCAAAGGAGAAGAGAGCGCCGCCGAGCGCGCCGGAGAGAGCGGCGTGCCAGGCAAGCTCGCGCGCGTCGCGGCGAGCCGGCGCTCGGCGCACGACCGCGCGCACGAGCACGAAGCTCGCCGCCGCGAGCAGCAGCGTCACCACCGCGAAGCTCACCAGGAACTCGCTCGCCGAGAGCGCCGCGAGCCCGTGCCAGTCGATCCAATGGTTCGCGGGGATGGTGAAGGTGTAGGTCTCGAGCCAGCCACCGCTCTGTGCGTCGAGCCAGAAGAAAAGCGGCGCGGCGATCGCCGCCAGCAGCCCGCCCGCGGCGAGCGCCACGCGCCAGCGCACCAGAAGCTGGAGCGCGAGCAGCGTCGCCAGGAAGAAGAGCGCCGACTGCTTGCTGAAGAAAGCGAGCGTGCCGGCGAGCGCGAAGAGCACCACCGCGATCCGCGCCGACGGCAGCGCCAGCGCGAAGGTCGCTGCCAGCAGGAAGAGCGTCATGAGATTGTCGGGGCGCGCCTGGTCGTAGAAGCACTCGACGTCGAAGTAGCGCGCCGCTACCAGGAGCGGCACGAGCCAGCAGAGGTGTGGGCGCGCGGCGGCACGCCGCGCGAGCGCCATCGCGATCGCGGTCGCACCAACCACTCCCACGAGCGACACGAGCCGCGTCGCGAGGAACCCGCTCTGCCCCGCACTCACCAGCCACCCGGCGACGTGGTGGGCGAGCGGCATGTAGAGGAACGGCACGAACTCCGCGGACGGCGCGAGATAGGTCGGTCGGCCGGCCGCGGCCCAGCGCGCATGATCCGCGAAGAGCCCCTCCCACTTCGA
Organism: uncultured Phycisphaerales bacterium; assembly: GCA_964426265.1. Classification (GTDB taxonomy): domain Bacteria; phylum Planctomycetota; class B15-G4; order B15-G4; family SIAN01; genus SIAN01. The sequence continues at coordinate 2,954 of CAYRQC010000096.1, forward strand.
CAGCTCGAACGGGTAGGCGAGCCGCGCGCCGGCGCACCAAATCCAGAGCGCGACCGCCACGAACGAAACGAGGATGAACGCTCCGATCGCCAGCACGCGCCACGGCGACGCCCTGCCGGAGCGCTCGGGATTCGCGGGGGTTGCCATGCGACGATTCTAGGAGATGAGCTGCAGCGGGCGCTCGAAGCGCTGAATTGCGTTTGCGTTTGCGCGTTGCGGAGCGCAGCTTGCGGCGACTCGAGGAGAGGCGATGGCGGCCGAGAAGCAGACTTTCAAGACCTTGCAGTCGTTGCTGCCGCTCTTCGTGACTCTGGTCTTCGGCGCCGGCTGGTTCGTGAAGCTGCGAACGCCGCAGACCGATCGCCCTGCCGAGATCGCGACGCCGCCCGTTTCGGAGGTCGATCCGCGCGCCCGTGATGCGCGGCTGTGGCAGGATCCCTTCTCGGTCGTGACGAGTGAGCGCGCGACGAAGTCCGCCGCTTCCAAGGAGCCCGCTGCCGCGACCGAGCTCCTCCCGGTGAAAGAGCGCGAAGGAGTGCTCGCCGGTGTGGACTTCGGAAAGAAGCTGCGCACTGCGGAGCGAACGCTCGTCCTGCCGGTGGTGGTGCCGGGCGGTCCTTGGGAGCGCGATCGCGAGGAGCGGCGGCGCGCCCGCCACGCGGTCTGCGATGCCCTCGGCCGCCGGCAGTTCGTCCCCGACGACCCGAACCACCTGCGTTGGGTCGACTGGCATCCGTCCGAGCTCGGCTCCTCGATGCCGGCGATCCCGGTGCCGTTCGAGTGGTACTCGCATGTGGAACGTGCTCACGGCAGCGTGCCGCAGACGACTCGCGTGCTGGTCGCCTGGCTGCGCGAGTCGGATCTGGCGGCGATCCGAACCGACGGTGTCGGTGACCTGCTGCGCCTCTTTGCGGGCGGCGCGAGCTCCGAGCTGCTGGAGAAGATGACCGGAGTCGTGGTCGGACCGCGTTCGTCGGAAGGGCTGCTACGGGTGACGCGGGAGCTGGACGGAAAGCTCGATCGGAAGTTCGACCCGCAGCAGTTCGGCTTCGAGGCGCTGGTCTCGCCGACCGCGACCGCCGCCTACGCCGATCTGGGCATCGAAGAGCACTCTCCCGACGGGAGCTTCCGCGCGCTGCTGGTTCGCGCGACTGCCGACGACAGCCTCCTCGCGAAGGCGATGGCCGACGAGCTCGACGAGCTGCGCGGCTTCGATCCTGGCGACGACGAGCTGGTCCTGATCACCGAGGTCGACTCGATCTACACCCGCGTGCTGCGCGATCAGTTGATCGACGCGCTCTACGGTTCGCCCGACCACCGTGATCCGAAGGCGTTCGCCAAGCTGCGCTGCTGCACCTTCCTGCGCGGCCTCGAGGGAAACCGTGCGGACGGCGCCAAGAGCGACCTCGGTGACAGCCAGGTCGACTACGTCACGCGCTTCGCCGCGCAGCTCGGCCGCGATCGGGCCGGCTCGACCGCTTCGCCGCGCGCGATCGGCATCCTGGCCGGCGACATCTTCGACAAGCTGTTGCTGTTGCGTGCGCTGCGGCCGCGATTTCCGGGCACGATCTTCTTCACCTTCGACCTCGACGCGAAGTTCCTCGACCGCGACGAGCTGCCCTACACGCGCAACCTGCTGGTCGCGTCGCATTTCGGGCTCGACGATGCACGGGTCGAGTCACGGCACGACCAACCCGGGAACGCCGATCCACAGGCCAACGCACGCGACCAGCCACGCGAGCGCGACGCGCCGGTCGCCAACGTTGAGACCGGCATCGATGCATTGTCCCGCGGCGCCAACCAGACGGCGATCCGCACGGCGATCGAGCAGATCGTCGACGTGGTGTTTGCGCCACCGACCACGCCGGACACCGGACGGAAGTCGGTTGCCGAGCGGCTCCATGCACGCCTCGATCGCGATGCCGTCGGCGCGAGCGCGATCGCCTCCGCGCCGCGGGTCTTCGAGGTCGGGCTCGGTGGTGTGGTCGATCTCGGCGCTCCGCCACCGCGCGGCACGCTCGGGGAGTGCGTGCTGCTCGCGGCGCTCGCGTTCGCGGTCCTGGTGTTCTCGCGGGTCTGGATGCGCGTTCGCAGTGGTTATCGCGTCGCCACGCCCGAGCTCGAGGAGCGCCGCATGACGTTGGTGGGCCGGATCGGCGCGCTCAGCGTCGCACGCCGCGCCTGGACCCGCCAGCTCAACCGTGACCTCTTCAATCGCCACTCGGCGGGCTTCTTGCCGAGCTGGGTCTTCGTCATCGTCGCCGCGGCATTCGCGGTTGCGATGGTGTTCGCGCTCGTCTCACGTTCCGGCGGCGCCTTCTACCGCGAGGAGCCGTGGTCGTTGATCGATGGCGTCAGCGTCTGGCCGACTGCGTTCATCCTCTTCGTCGCGGCGCTCCTCGCTGCGGGGTTCCTGCGCCACGTGCGGGTCGAGCTGGCGGCCGGGAGAAAGCAGGTCGAGCAGACGGTCGGCACGCTGCTCGACCGCGCCGGCGGCACCGCGACGGCCGGCCCAGTGGGGATGCTGCTCGAGATCGCCGTCGATCGATACGGCCGTCGCGCCGCGCCGCAAGCGACCCGCCGGCGCATGGTGCTGTGGATCCTCTGCTTTGGCGGGCTGCTCGCGACGTTTTTCCTCACGCTCGAGATGCCCCATCGGCCGACGCGCGGCTGGGTGGCCTTCGATGTCCTCTGGACCGCGATTCTCGCCTCGATCATCGTGATGCACTTCCTGCTCGTCGCGGTGTGCGACGGTGCGTTCGAGGGAGCGCGGTTGCTGCGCGCCGTCGCGGCCGCGCTCGGCAAGATGCCCGCGCCGAGCGGTGCCGGCCTGATCCACGAGCACAGCCGTCAGCGTGTCGAGCTCGAGGTGATGGCGAGCGCGGAGCGCGTCGTCGGCCAGCTCGAGCGGATGGTCTACCTGCCGTTCATCGTGCTCGCGCTGATGGTGGTCGCCCGCAGCCGGATGTTCGACAGCTTCGACTGGCCGCCGTCGCTGATCTGCACCTACGCCTGCGACGCGATCACGGCGCTCATCTCGGGCAGCGCGCTGCGTCAAGCCGCCGCCGAGCTGCGGCAGACCATCGCCGGCTCGTTGCGGCGGCGCGCCCAGTTCGTCTCGGTCTTGCGCGAGCCGGATGTCGACGACCTCGACGACCGCCTGTGGCGCGCCAGCCAACGGCGCGAGTGCGAGTCGGCCGAGACCGCCGCCGAGACCCCGCTGTTCTCGTGGGCCCGCAATCCCGCGATGTTTGCGCAGCTGCTGCCATTCGGCGGCTTCGGCGCGATCAACCTGATCGAGATGCTGGCGGGAGTGCAGTGATCAGCGTGATCCGGAGGTTCACGAAGCGGGCGTCGCCACCACGCTGTCCGGGACGCTCACCTTCACCTCCAGCTCGAATCTCCCCGCGTCCACGGTCACTTTCGATCCATCCGGGATCTCACCGGCGATCAGCTTCTTCGCCAGCAGGTTCTCGAGCGTGCTCTGCAGGTAACGCTTGAGCGGCCGCGCGCCGTAGAGCGGGTCGTAGCCCTCATGCGCGATGTGCTCGCGCGCCTTCGGGGTCAGCTCGAGCGTGATGCGGCGGTCGGCGAGCCGCTTCGAGAGCTCCCGCGTGAGCAGGTCGACGATGCGCGTGATCTGGTCCTGCGTGAGCGGCTTGAAGAGCACCGTCTCGTCGATGCGGTTCAGGAACTCGGGACGGAAGTGGCGGCGCAGCTCGTCCATCACCTCTTTCGCGGCCGATTCCCTGAGCTGTCCGTCTCCGTCGACGCCTTCGATGAGGTGCTGGCTCCCGAGGTTGCTG
>CAYRQC010000097.1:0-4839 GCA_964426265.1 uncultured Phycisphaerales bacterium
GCCACCTCGCGCGTCGAGAGCTCATCGAGGTAGCGGTAGAGCACCGTCGAGCGATAGGGCTCGGCGAGCGCCAGCACCGCCGCGACCACGCGTTGCTGCTGCTGGCTCCGCGCGACGATCTCGAAGGCGCCCTCGATCGGCTCGCGCGCGGCGAGCGCCGACTCGCGCTCGGTCCGGCTCCGCTCGGCACGCACCCGATCGATCGCGAGCCGGCGCGCCACGCCGCCAAGCCACGCCCGCAGCCGCGCTCCCGTACCGACGCGGCCAGGCGGCTGCGCGAGCGTCACTCGCAGCGTCTCCTGCGCCAGGTCCTCGGCGGCCGCCGCATCGCGCACGAGCACCCGCGCGAGCCGCTGCACCCACGTCACGTGGGCGAGCAGCTCGGCGGGTTCGGCGGCGGGGTGCGGCGGGTTCATCGACATGAGTGCATGAGTCATGGAGCCGGAGCGACGAACGTGACGGCAGGCCGCAGTGAGCACGTCCTATCATCCCGCCGCCGATGGATCGGTCGAAGCCATCGGTCGCAAGGGAGAGCCGCCGTGCCGCGAATCGGGATTGCATGGCTACTGATCACAGGGATCAGTGCGCTGCCGAGCTGCGGGACAACGGCGATCCATCCAGCGAAACCGGATTGGCTGCTCACGACCCACCCACCGACCTCGCGCGTCGTCGAGTGGCTCGACCATCGCTTCATCACGCTCGACAACGGCCTGGTCCATCGGACGATCCTGCTCGAGCCCGACGCCGCAACACATAGCCTCGGTGTCAACGACGAGGCCGAGCTGGTGCGCGCGCTCGAGCCCGAAGCAGAGCTGGTGCTAGACGGCGCGGCGCACGCGATTGGCGGGCTCGACGGCGCGCCGGATCGTGCGTTCGTGCTGCCCGAGTGGCTGAGCAACGGGACGCTGCAGCAACGATCGATGAGCTTTCGCTGCGTCGGCTGTGAGCCGGCGACGATCGAGCCGTGGCTCGAATGGAAACGCGCGCGCGCCGGTGCGAACGCGCCCTGGCCGCCGAAAGGCGCGGCGATCGTCCTGCGTTTCGAGGGAACGACCGGCGCGACGCGCGGCATCGTCGTGCGCGTCCACCACGAGATCTACGACGGGATCCCGGTGTTCGGGAAGTGGCTCGAGGTGTTGAACGGCAGCGGCCGCGAGATCGCCGTCGAGAGCTTCACGAGCGAGCGGCTCGCACTGGTCGAAGGCGAGTCGTCCGTCGAGCGGGCGGTCGACGCAGGGTGGCGGCTGCCTCCGGTCGAGGTGCTCTCCGACTACTCGTTCGGCGGCGGCGATCTGGCGAGTGCCAACCAGGTCGCCCATTGGTTGCGCGATCCGGCGTACGACACCCAGGTGAGCTACCGCCTCTCGACGCCGTGCGTCCTCGAGTGCGCGCCGCCAATCGGCCCGTCGCAGCGGCTCGCGCCCGGCGCGACCTTCCGCTCGTTCCGGACCTGGCTCGTGCTCCACGACTCGAGCGAGCGCGAGCGGCAGGGACTCGGGCTCCGGCGCACGTGGCGGACGCTCGCACCGTGGACCACCGAGAACCCGCTGATGATGCACGTGCGCAGCGCCGAGCGCGGGCCGTTCCGTCACGCAATCGACCAGTGCGCCGCGGTCGGCTTCGAGATGGCGATCTACACCTTCGGCAGCGGGCTCGACGTCGAGAACGGTGATCCGGCCTATCTCGCGAGCGTGAAGGAAGACGTCGACTACGCCCACGCGAAAGGGGTGCAGGTCGGCGCCTACTCGCTCTTCTCGAGCCGCCGCATCGACGACGCCAACGACGTGATCGATCCGAAGAGCGGCAAGCCTGGCGGCGCGCGCTTCGGCAACGCGCCGTGCCTGGCAAGCGCGTGGGGCGAGCGCTACCTCGCGCAACTCCGTCACTTCTTCGAAGCGACCGGCCTCGATCTGCTCGAGCACGACGGCCCCTATCCCGGCGACGTATGCGCCTCGACCACTCATCCCGGCCATCGCGGTCTCGACGACTCGCAATGGGCGCAATGGCGGCTCTCGGCCGATCTCTACGGTTGGTGTCGCGCGCGCGGCATCTACACCAACCAACCCGACTACTACTTCCTCTGTGGCGGCAGCAAGACGGCGATGGGCTACCGTGAGACCAACTGGTCGCTGCCGCGCGCGCTGCAACCATTGCACGCGCGCCAGAACATCTGGGACGGCACGTGGGAGAAGTGCGCGTCGATGGGTTGGAGCTTTGTCCCGCTCACCGAGTACCAGGGTGGCGGCGCGGCCGCGACAATCGAACCGCTCTCCGACCACCTCCCCGACTACGAGCTCCACCTCGCGAGCACACTTGGCGCCGGTGTACAGGCGTGTTGGCGCGGGCCGCGGCTCTACGACAGCGACGCGACGGAGGAGCTGGTCACGCGGTGGGTCGCGTGGTTCAAGCAACACCGCGCGATCCTCGAGTCGGATCTCATCCACATGCGCCGGCCCGACGGACGCGACGTCGACGGTTTCCTCCACGTGAATCCGGCGCTGGAGGAGCGGGCGCTCGCGGTGGTGTTCAACCCACTGGCGGAGCCGATCGAGCGGACGCTCGTGCTGCCGCTCTACTACTCGGGGCTGCGGGATCAGGTGCTCGTCGCGGAGCGCGACGGCGCGGCGGCCGGCCTCACGCTCGACGCGGCGGCCCGCGCGACCGTGAGTGTGAAGTTGCCGCCGCGCGGGGTCACCTGGCTGACGTTTCGCGCGCGCTGACGGGGCGCGGAGTGCGCGGGCGCGGCGGCGATGCGCGACGCTGCGCGGTTGCGAATCGAGGCACCGACGCCAGCCAGACCTCACCCGCCCGCGGCAGGCTCCTGGTAGACGGCCCCCTTCGGAAAGTGTGCACGGAAGCTCTCGAGCAGGATCGAGGAGGTCGGCAGCGGCTGCAGCGCCCCTTGGGTCGTTCCACCGAGCGGTCGTCCCGTCACCGCGTCGAAGCGGCGCGTGCCACCGCGTTCGCGCAGCTCGAGCGCGCCCGAGTCGCCGGCTCCGTCGCGCGCCAGCTCGAGTGCGAGCGGCTTGCCATCGATCTCGCGGCGGAAGATGCGCAGGACCCCCTGCTGCCGCGCAAAGACGGCGATGACCGGCTCACCTTCAACCTCTTCCTCGACCATTCCGAGCCGCTCCATCAGATCCAAGGGGTAGGCGCGCGCCACCTTCCCGATCCGTGCGAAGAGGCCCATCCTTGCCAGCCACTCGGGGGTCCAGACCTTGAAGTTGTGGACCCGCAGCTCATCCGGCCGCTCGCCGATGAGGACCGCCGTCGCGGGATGGCGCTCCATCCAGGTGGACCAGCGGGTGAGCTCCGAATCGATCGGCGTGAGCTCGCGCGGACCGCGCACCGCCTTGCCCGTCGTCTGGACCCACCGCGACTGGGTCTCGCAGTCGTACAGCAGCATCGAGCCGTCGCGGAGGGTCCGGGTGTTGCCGATGGTGAGCGTCTGCTCGCCGACCTTTCGCGAGTAGACGATCGCGGTCTGGCAACGCGAGCACCAGGTGATCGCGATGGCGACGCCGGCGACCTCGTCGTTCACGACCTCGTGCATGCTGAGGATCTCGACTGGATAGGCGCGCGCTTCGTCACCGATCACGACACCGATCACGGGCTCATCCGCCGTGACGACGGACTCCTTCACCGCCGCCACCGGCACGAGCTGGTCCGGCGTCAGGATGACGGCCGGCCACCATCGCGGGCGCATCCCGGGAGCGACCGCGGGGGGGCGCCTCATGACTCGGATTGTCCGGGGTCGGCGGCGGTCCGGTCGGTTGCGGTGGCGGCGACCCGTCCTGCAGGAGCAGCCATCCCGCGAGCAGGCAACCGAAGATCACGATTGGACTCTCCACTCGCTTGCGCCCGTCGCTTGCGAGCGTAGCCGCTCCTCGTGATTTTCACCGCGTCGGGTCATCGGTAGCCCTTCAGCACCGCCTTCAGGTCGGACTTGAGCCAGCTCGCGAGCTCCCCGTCGCCTTCGAGCACCCATGACAACAGCGAGCCGTGGAGCGTCGCGAAGAGCGTGCTGGCAAGCGCCGCCGTGTCGCACTTCGCGAGCTCGCCGGCGCCGATCGCGTCGCGCAGCAGCGAGCGCAGTCCCACCTGGAAGGTGACCGCGCCGGCGCGCGCGTGGGCGCGGAACTCCGGATCGGCGAGGTCGGAGTGGAAGAACGAGAGCGAGTTCGCCACCTCCTCCGTCGTGCGTCCCATGATCGCCATGCAGTCGGCGACGCCGAGCAGCGCCGCAAGCGGCGAGACGTGCCGCGCGCGCGCCCCTGCGAAGAGGAAGGCGTGGCCCGCGGCCGCGTCGGCCGCCGCCGCCAGCAACAGCGCGCGCTTCGAGCCGAAGCGCTGGACCAGCGCCGCAGCGGAGAGGCCCGCCTCGCTGGCGACGTCGGCCAGCGTCAGCCGGGCGGGTCCGGTGCGCGCGACGACGCGGAAGACCGCGGCGAGGATCTGCGGGTCGCTGGCGAGGCGCGGGCGTGGGCTCATGAACGAGATCCTAAACCATCATTCAGTTTCAGCTTGATTTGTGAATGATGATTCACTTACGATCGGACGCATCCTTCCCTGGAGCTGCACCCATGTCCGACCGCCGCCCTCTCCGCTATCAGGTCGCGACCAGCCTCGACGGCTTCATCGCCGGGCCGAACGGCGAGTTCGACTGGATCCCGATCGATCCCGACATTGACTTCAAGGCGCTCTTCGGACGGTTCGAGGCGCTGCTGATGGGCCGCAAGACGTGGGACACGGTCGCAGCCATGCATGGCGGCGCGGGCGGCGCCTTCGGGATGCCGACCTACGTCGTCTCGACCACGCTGGCCGGCAAGGCGCCCCAAG
>CAYRQC010000098.1:0-3071 GCA_964426265.1 uncultured Phycisphaerales bacterium
CCGAGTTGTCCCACCAGAGCGTGAACCGCAGCGTCGAGCCGGCGGGTACGGACCGAGGCTCCTTGAAGTCGTACGAGTGCTGCCAGTTGAAGTCGTACTTGGGCACGTCGCAGATCACCGTGCGCACGGCGTCCTCGCCCTTGCCGGCGATCTTCTCGAACTTGAATGCCGAGCCGCGCGTGTGCATGTGCGGGAACATCGAGATCAGCCGCGTCGGCTTCTTGAACGTCCACTCCGAGGTCGCGACCGCGTGCGGATCGTTCGCCGGGATGCGGAGCTTGGTCGAGAAGACGCCGCGCGTCTTCACCTCGATCTTCGGCGGCGTCTTGCAGAGCCGGATCCCCATCCGTGTCTGGTCGGTCGTCGCCTTGCCGTTCGGTGTGTAGTGGAGCTGGAAGAGGAACTTCGCCCCCTTCTCGATCTTCTTGCCGGCGCCCTCGGGAAAGAGGTTCGGGCGGCAGCCCGGCACTTGCACCGCGAAGTAGCCGGCGCCGGCCAGGCTCCCGTCCTGGAGCCCGCTGAGTGCCGCGAGCGGCATCTTCCCGGGCGGCACGTAGAGCGCGAGCACGTGATGGGTCGCATCCTGCGCGGTCGGCCGCAGCTCGACCGACTGGACCCAGACGTCTTCCTTGAGCTGCGGATCGACGAGCTTGTAGCGGTAGTCGACGTAGCCATCGGCCGGGATCTGCTCGGGCTCCGGGAGCTGGAAGATCATGTCGGGCTTGCCCATCGCCCAGCCGTCATCCTTGTAGACGGGAGTCTTGGGCTTCTTCTTCGGATCGCCCTGCTTGCTGCCGGTCTCGACCCAGCGTGCCAGGATCGCCTTCTCCGTCTCGGTGAGGCGCCGCTCATTCTCGAAGTGGCCGTAGCGCGGATCGGCGTGCCACGGCGGCATGCGGCCATTGCCGGTCACTTCGGCGATCTGCGGCGCGTACCCCTTGGCGTCGTCGTAGTCGAGCAGCGCCATCGGCGCGACCTGGCCCGGCCGGTGGCAGTCGGCGCACTGCCGGTGCAGGATCGGCGCAACGTGTTCGTTGAAGTTCACCTCGCTCGGGACGGTCCGCGTCAGCTCGGCGCCGCTGCCGTCACCCGACTCGATCGACACCTCTTCATGGGCGATCAGCGACTCCATCGCCTCGACCAGCCAATCGTTGCTCGCGCGCGGCTTGCTGCCGGCGGTCGAGTGCTGGTCGTCGATCGCGCCGCGGTAGACCGGCCGGAACTCCGCGTCGAGCAGCACCACCGTCGCCGCCTTGGTCACGTCGTAGCGCTGCGCGACGGTCACCATCGGATCGAGCAGCAACGGCAGGTCGAGCGCCGCGGCCTTCGCAAAGGCCTGCGCCTTCTTGGCGTCGGTCAGCGGCGAGACGTCGACGGCGAGAAAGACGATCCCCTGCTCCGCGTACTCCTTCGCGAGCTTCGAGAGTGTCGCGCCGTACGCCTTCGAGACCGGGCAGTTCTCGGCGAGGAAGGCGATCGCGGTGGCGAGGCGCCCCGGCCGTTCGGCGTAGAGCGAGATGCGTTCGCCCTTCGCGGAGTCGAGGAGGAACTCGGGGGCGGCGGCGATCGGGTCGGGTGACGAGTCGGCGGTCGAGGCGATCGCGGTGGCGGGGGACGTGCCGGCGCCGGTGGGGGTCGTCGACTTCGCGAGGAGCGCTGTGGCGAGCGCCCCGATCGACAGCAGGGCGGAAGCAACGAACGAAACACGTTGCATAGGTCGGTTCCTCGACGGCGCGATCGGTGGGGCGTTCGATGCTTGAAAGCTGTGCGCCAAGGCGGGCGTTCTAGCACACTCCACGCCGTCCCGGGGCTCGCCGGGCGAGCGCCGCCAGGAGTCAAGCCGACGGGCTCGCCGTTGGAGGGTTCTTCGGCGGAAGGTGCCAAGGCCCGAGCCGGCGGTCACGCAGCAGCTTCGAGAAGCGTTGCTCGCCGCGTCTTGCGAGTTCCCCGCAGCGACCGAGGGCGCCCGGCAATCCGGCCGACCAGCGCAGGGCGAGCTTGCCACGGGTCCGGCACCAGCGGATCACCGGCTGCTGGCGGCCGACCAGCGCGACCCCCACCGGCAGGATCAGGATCGCCGGGTTGAGCGGCAGGATGATCGCGACCAGCCCACATGCGATCACGATCCAGCCGAGGAGCTGTCGCCAGAGACGCCATTTGGAGTGAGTCGAGGTCGAAGCGTGCGCGCGACGCAGCTCGCGACGCGGCGGGCGCGCCACACCGCCGGTGAGCAGCCGCGGCCGCGCTCGTCGCGAGTGGTAGCTCGGTCCGCGGCTCAAGCTCGACCTGCATCCGACTCGGCGGTCAGCATCGTGAGCGGTGCGACCGCTCGCATCGCACCGCTGCTGCGCACCTCCGCCTCGAACCGCCGCAGCGCCGCGACACCGCTCGCACCAAGGTCGTCGGTCCACGCATTGACGTAGAGCTCGACGTGCCGCCAGATCACGTCGGGCGTGAGCTCCTGGGCGTGGCGCTGCATCGTCGCGAGTGCGCCCGCGCGATCGGCCCGCGCCGCGGCCAGTGAGGTGCGAACCGCTGCCGTGAGCTTCTGGTGGATGTCCGCGCCAAGCTCCTTGCGTGCCAACAACCCGCCGAGCGGCAGCGGTCCGCCGGTCCGCGCTTCCCACAGCACGCCGAGATCAGCGATGCAGTGCACGCCGTGTTGCTCGTAGGTGAAGCGCCCTTCGTGGATCACCACGCCGAAGTCGGCTTCACCGCGCGCGATGGCCGGGAGGATCGCGGCGAAGTGGACGTGGTGGTGGAGGCTCGGCTCAACCGGTGGCAGCAGCATCTGCACGAGCAGATGGGCCGTCGTTCCGGCGCCCGGGCAAAGCACGGTCGACTTCTGGTCCGGCAACGCGCGCGGGCGATTCGCGACCAGCAGCGGTCCGACACCAAAGCCGATCGCCGCGCCGACCGGCAGCACGCCGAACCGGTCGGCGAGCGTGAGTGCCTGCGCGAAGCTCGCCTTGCCGGCGTCGAGCGCGCCGCTCGCGAGCCGCTCGTTGAGCTCCTGGATGTCGAGCAGCACCAGCTCGAGATCGAGCCCGAAGCGGTCGCTCGCGCCCGTG
>CAYRQC010000099.1:0-9512 GCA_964426265.1 uncultured Phycisphaerales bacterium
TCGCTGCCGGCGTCGGTGGCCGCCTCGCGATCGGGGCCTGGGCCGGGCGGCAGCTCCGCAGCGCTCATGCGACCAGCTCCTCGGCGGCGCGTTCGGCGGCTTCCATCCGACGGTCGATCTCGCGGCAGAGCTCGGCGAGTCGCTCGGAACTCGCGTCGCGCTCGACCACCAGCGGCTCCGCAGCAACGACCCCGACCCGCGCGAACGGCGCCGGCAGGATGAAGCGATCCCACGTGCGCAGCTCCTTGCGCGGCCGCGCCGTGAATCCGAGCGGCACGACCGGCCATCCCAGGTGTGCCGCCAGGTAGAGAGCGCCCGGCTTCGTCTGCCGCGACGGCCCCTTGGGACCGTCGGGCGTCAACGCGAGGTCGCCCGGCTCGAGCTCGGTGAACTCGATCATCGAGCGCACGAGCCGCATCGCGCCACGGGTGCTCGAGCCCCGCGCGGTCTTGAAGCCGAGCCGCTCCGCGATGCGCGCGCCGATCTCGCCATCGCCGTGCTGCGAGACACCGACGCACGCACCGCACCCGCGGTAGGTGTGGCATGCCAGCAGCATCGTCCGATGCCAGAAGAGGTAGATGCAGCGGCTCGACCGCTCGGCGCGGCCGGGATCGAGGTGGGGCGCGACCGCGCTGCGCAACCGCCACGTCGCGCCCCACGTCCGCAGCGCGGCGGCAGCGAGCGGCGGGAACCAGCGCGGCAACGGCTTGGCCGGCCGCGCGCGCTCCGTTGCGGTCGGCGGCGCGGCCTCAGTCACTGCGGGTTCAACCGGTCGAAGTCGCGCACGGCGAACCAGCAGAGCAGCGCGCCACCGATCGCCATCCCGAACCACGGCAGCGCCTGGAAAATCGCGAAGACGATGATCCCGGTCCCGAGCAGCAGCGTGACGCGCTGCCCGAGTGTGCCGGCCCCCATCACGGCGAGCACGCGTGCGAACGACATCGCGGTGAGCGAGCTCTTGAGCTTGCCGAGCTTGCTGAACCCAGAGAAGAAGCCCATCACACGCGCATCCCGGAGGCGGACCGGCTCCCGCCGCCGATGAAGCGGGGGACCGACCGCAAGGCCGATCCCCCACATTAGGACGCGAAAGCTCGCAGCTCGTGCCCGCCTTGCGCGCGCGGCGACGATCTGCGGATCGGTACGTCAGTTCTTGTGCACGATGTCATCGCCACTGCCGCTGTCGTCCGTGCCGTTCACACCGAACGACCCGAGGGTGTAGTGCTCGACGCCGTCGGTCGTGTAGGAGTAGGCGTGGCCCCATGGGTCCTTCGGGACCGCGGCGCCGCTCAGGAAGCCCTGCGGATACTCGGGCTTGGGCTGCGTCAGCTCCGCGAGCGTGGCCGGCGGCTTGCCGTACTCGATCATGAAGACGGTGATGGCCGAGTTGAGCTCGGCGATGTCCCGGTGCGCCTGTTCTGCGGGATCGCTCGGTTTCTTCTGCGCCTCGGTCCGGGCCGTCCGAGAATCGGCAGGCTGCGCCATCGAACGCGTGGCGCGCCCCGCCACTCCGGCGATCGCCGCGACCGCCGCGCCGGCGGCAAGACTCGTCTCCACGCCGAACGGCCCGCGGCTCACCGATACGTGCCCATTGCCGACGCTGTACGCCACGGAAACCGTACCGAAGAGGTGTTTGGAGATCGCCTCGGCGGTCGGCAGGAGCGAGACGTCGATCGGCAGCTCGTCCATTCCGGCCTGTTGCTGCAGCATGGGCAGCAGGAGCGGGATGTAGCCGAGCACGGCGGTGTAGGTGTTCTCGAAGTTGGTGGCGGTGTCGCTGTAGGAAAGGCTGGTGATCACGGCGCCCTGCGGTGGCTCGACGAAGTGGGTGGCGAAGTCGGCCTTGGCCGTGATGTTCTCGGCGGGCGGTGTGGCGAGACCGGTGAGCGACTTCTTCATCGCCTTGCTCGAGGTCGAGAACCAGAACTTGCCGCTGTCGATCGCCCACGTGAGGGAGAGATTGCCGGCCATCACTGCTGCCGGGCCGAGCGACATCGGATCGAGGACGTGCAGCTTGACCTCTCCCTGCATCTGCTCCTTGAAGTTGATCGGATAGCCATAGGTGCCCGGGATCGCGAAGAGGAGCTTCAGCGACTTCTCCAGCGCCTCGGGGTTCTTCGTCTCGATCCAGAACACGGTGTCACCGCCGGGGCCGATCATCGAGCCGGCACCCGGGATCGTCATGTTCATCATGCGGCCACCGATGGCACCGATGAGATCGCGGCGGATGTCCCAGTTCGGGTTGCCCTGCTCGTCGGCACCGCCCACCAGCGTCTCGACATTGCGGATCTGTGCGATCACCTTCTGGTGCATCTCGGCGGACGCGTCCTTCAGCCCGTTCATGACCATGTCCCAGAGGGGCGCGAGCTCGAAGCTGCCGAGCGAGAAGCTGAGCGCGTCCTTCGGAACCATCGCCACCAGGCCACGGTCGATCGGCGTCGGACGGGTGAGCGCCGCGAGCCCGGGCGCGTTCGAGTCCACTTCGGAATAGGAGGTGCTCACGGCGACGCCATCGCGCCAGGTCGCGACGCTGTAGGAGGGGCCGAAGGCCGAGAAGTTCATCGCGTGGAGCAGATTGCTCACGATCGTGAGCTGCTCGGTCTGGCCGTTGATCTTCATGCCGACCTCGATGCCGTCCGCCGCAAGCTGCAACAACCGGCCGAGCTCGATGAACACCGCGAAGTCACCCTTGACCGAACTGCCGCCGACCGCGGCGGTGCAGCGGGTGTAGTCGGGGCTGGAGAGAAGCGAAGGCAGGCCGCCCGCCGCGCGCTTGGCCATCTCGGTGATCGTCCGCTCCGAGAGCGTCATCACGTGGAGGCCGCCGAGCTTCCCGAAGCACAGCGCCATCGGCGCATCGGCGGGCTTGAAGCGGTCATAGCTGAAGCCGTCGACGGTGACCGTATCGAACGTCCCCCCCTCCGGCTTCGACTTCGCGACCGCGGTGAGGACCTGCTGGATCGTCCCGATCAGGTCCATGCCGCCCTGGAGCGCCTCGATCCCGATGACCAGCCCGACGTCAAACGACGTCGGCGCCTCGACCGTCGGCAGTTGGAAGTGGGTCAACGCGACGAAGGCGCGGCCGTACGGGCCTGCGAGCATCTTGTCGGGATTGAGCTCCACGTCGGCGAGTGTTGGCTCTTGCTTCGCCAACGCGAGGCCGGCATCGATCGCCTTGCGCAGCTCGGCGAGCGGCTTGTCGAAGAACTCTTTCACCTCTTGCTCGGCGAGGATCTGGCCGGAGGGTGAAGCCTTGGCGCTGGCGCGCATCGCCTCGACGTCATCCGTCCCCAAGTACGCCAAGGTATCGGGCGGCAGGATGGCTTCGGGGCGGATCGAGCTGCCAGTCGCTTGACCGGCAGCCAGGCTGGAGAGACCGAGAACCCCCGCGACCACGAACGTTCGCACGATCATTTGACGCCTCCTGGATGCAGATCACCGCGATGCACCCCGCCGGGCGCCGCGCAAACCGAACGCGAGCGCAAAGGTGGTGCCGCAAGGTGGCACCGCCACCGGCGCCACGGCGACCCAACCGCGCTACCGCCACCGAGTGCCGACTTGGCACGCGGCAGCCCCGCACCGTCCCGCCGTCGCTATGCGGTGCCGCGCTCGGCTCTCAACCGGAGATGGAAGCCGCGAAAGCCTCGAGTTCCTTGTCCCCATCCTTGCCAAGCACCGTCTCGAGCTTGAGGAAGCACTTCTCGAGATCCTTGTTCTTCGGAGCCTTGAGTGCCTCGACGCACTTCTTCCACTGATCGTCGACCTTCTTCGCCTTCGTCTGGCACTGGGTGAGGTAGCCAACCAGCAGGCCCGCTTGCAGGAACGTCTGATGCTTCGCGATGAAGGGCTCGAAGTAGTTCTTGAGCCCGATCAGCCCACCATCGCTGTTCAGGTTGTCGAGCGTCCACTTCGCGATCTTGCCCGAGTCCTTGGGGTAGATCGGGTTCCAGTAGCGCTCGCAGTAGGAGGCCACGCCGACGAAGAACCACTGCGACGGCGGCTCGACGAACGTCATGCTGCGCACCGCCGTCAAGGCCGCCGCAAAACGAACGTGACCGAGCGAGAACGTCTCGGTCGCCTGCTTGTTGCTCTCAGCGCCGGGAATCGACTCGTACTGCGTCACGCCGCCGATGCGACCGGTGGTCGCGTCGGTCATGATGAAGGTGCTCCACTCGGTCGACATGGACGCATCGAAAGCGTCGGGCGCCTGGTTGGTTCCGAGCTGCTTGTAGTCGTCGACCGCCGTCACCAGGACCAGCTTGAGCTTGGTGAAGTCCGCGGTCTTCGGCAGCGGCAACCCGATGAGTTCATAGGCCTTCTTGACCGACGCATCGGCGTGGATCAGCGCCGTCTGCGCGAAGGCATACGTGCAGGTCGTGGTGAGCTCGACGTAGTCGCTCTCGAGCACCCAAGGGCTCGTGAAGTCGGCGTGCGCCTTGTCGGCCTCCGCTTGCTTCAGCCACTTGCCGCCGACGTTGAACTCGCCGGCGCGCATGTGCTCCATGTCTTCCTTGGTGACCCAGATCCCGTTGAAGAGCGTCATCCCCTTCTCGATGCGCTCCTTCTGCTCGGGGGTGACCCACTTCTTTTCGCCGTCGACCTCGACAGCCACCTGCCCCTTGTCGAGCTTCTCCCAGTCGGCGGCCGGGACCCACTCGTTCTTCCACTTCTTCAGGCCTTGCGCGAGCTTCTCCGCCTCCTCGGCCTTCGCCTTCTCGCGATCGATCTCGCGCTTGGTCAGCCACTTGTCGCCGAACTTCTCGTAGCCGAGCAGCGCCCGCGCCTCGGCGTGATCGGTGTTGATCTTGATCACGTCGCGCAGCAGGCGCTTCGAGTCGGTCTTGAGGTTGTTCTGCTCGGCCCAGAGCGCGACGGCGAAGAGCGCGTTGGCGTCCTTCTTGTCGATCGCGGCGAGCTTCTTCTCCAGCTCCGCCTTCGCATCTTGAGCGACCGGCACGGCGGCGACGAGCCGGGGCGTTCCGCTGCCCGTGAGACCTGCGATGCCGACCAGGCTGGCGATGCCGACGCGCAGCCAGCGGGTTGCGACCTTGTTTGCCATGGGGAGATGTAGACCTCTGCGCTCTTGTGTTCGGGAAACCGGCACGTGGGGGCGACGAGCTTTGCGTCCCTTCACGATTCGCTCAAGAGTGTAGTTCCATCGGGCTGCGCAGAACCTCGCCGGCGGACGGCGACGCCATGCGGCCACCTCGCCGCGAAGCCGGCCGGGTCGTCACGCCGGGCGGCGAGCGGTGGCGCGCTCAAACCGCCTCAATACCTCGACGTCGCCGGCCTCGACTGCCAACACGAACGTCCAGTCCGGTCTCGCAGGGGATGCGAGCAGCTTCATCCCAGCTTGATCGGGTGTTCTACACCCCTTTTTCCTGTTACATGGGGTACAAGCTAGAACGCAGTTCGACCAACCCGTCGAGCCCCCCTGGCTCCGGGGGAGGACGTGGTCGATGGTCATCTGATCGGGGCCCTGTCGACGCCCGCAGTACTGGCAGCGATGGTGATCGCGTCGGCAGAGGTTGCGACGGCTGAATGGCACGCTGAAGCCTGGAATTCGATCATAATTTGACAGGAGAATGACGTCTGGTGCCTGAAGCATGCCACGGGTCGTGCGAACGGCCCTCTCCGGGCAGGCCGCCTGGCGTCGCGACCAGCTGTCGAAGTCGAACGTCTCGTAGGTCTCCGGCTGCACCGCCACCGCGGCGTGCTGATAGAGCATCACGAGCGCCCGGCGTACCGTCGTCAGGTGGACCGGAATCCACGAACGATTCAGGACGAGTGCCCGCTCGGTCAACACCGAGTGCGGACACGAACGCGATATTGGAGGAGCGAGATCCATCCAAAGCGCCTCGAACGCCCAAGCAGGATTCGGCGATCCGAGGTCGCCGGAATTCGCGGCTGATTCTAGCGCGAGCCGCTCGCGCAGACCGTCGAGAGGCTGCTACCATCCCCCGCCTTTCCCGTTGGGCTCGGGTTCACGACCTGCGGCTCCAAGGGCTCCCGGACTCGCGGACACGAAGGCAACCATGGCAGCGGACCGCACATCGAGCATCGACTTCACCGGCCTCGAAGAGACCTTCGACTGGCTGAAGTCGAAGAAGAACCTCGTGGTCGGCGCCGCGCTCGTGGTCGCGCTGCTTTGGGCGACGTTCACGTTCATCGGCCGCCAGCAGGAAGAGGCGCAGCGCGAGCCGTGGCGTGCACTCTTCGGAGCCAACTCCGATCCGTGGGACACCCCGCCCGATGAGCTGGCGAAGCTGCTCGCCGATCCGAAAGTCGCTGGTTCGCCGGCGGAGCCTTACGTCCTCTACTGGCTGGCGCTGCGCCAGCAGGAGGCGAAGGACTCGCAGGGCGCCCTCGCATCGCTGGCGGCGTTCAAGACGCGCTTCGGGAAGAGCGCGCTCGTGCTCGCGAAGCTCCCGGGTGCTGGCATGGAGCTGCAGACGGCGGTCGACCGGCTGGAGACTGAGATCCATCGCCTCCAGCGGTGGGAAGCGGAGCATCCTCTCCCGGCGGCGAACCCACCTCCGACCGGCACCACGGTGACGCTCGTCACCGAACGCGGCAACGTCGTCATCGGGATCTACAACGACCAGGCGCCGAAGAGCTGCGAGGCGTTCCTGAAGGTGGCAACTGCGCTCAAGGACCAGTTCATCGCGAAGACCTCGCCCGACAAATGGATCGAGCTCGGGCAGAACGAAGCGGGCACTCCGATCGAGACGCAGGCGTTCACCGAGGGCTTCCCGCCCTTCGAGCAGAACACGCTGTGGCACTTCACCGGTGCCGTCTCGTTTCGCCAGCCTCCGTTCACGAAGGGTCCCTTCAACCCCGACCTGCGCGTCGCGCTCGCGAGCGACTTCAACGAGGACAGCCGCTCGACCGTCTTCGGCCAAGTGACGGAAGGGATCGACCTGCTCGTCACGCTGTCGAAGGACCCGCGCAAGGCCGACAACCCGCAGCTTTTCGAGAAGCCGATCAAGATCACCGACGTGCTGATCGGGGGCGCCGCGCCAGCGCCAGTGCCACCACCGGGTCAGTAGCTCTCAAGCTCTCAGCAGCCGGCGAGGGCGACCTTGATGGCGCGAATCGCCGCTTCGGCGGCGGCGGCGCCGCGGTGGCTGTCGCGCGAGAGCTCGAACGCGAGCGGGCCGTGGTAACCGAGGCGCTTCAGCTCCGCCAACAGTGGCCGTAGCTGCAAGTCCCCCTGACCAAGGGGGAGGTGCTCGTGCACGCCGCGCTTGGCGTCGTCGAGCTGCACGTTGCGCAGGGTTGCCGCGAGCGGCGCCAGGTGGACGTGCGCCGGCCCCGCTTCGGTGACCAGCAGGTGGCCAACGTCGATCGTCGTCGCGAGGTCATCGCGCGCGAGCCGCCGCCGCAGCTCGCGATCGGCGGCGAGCGAGTCGACGAACATCCCCGGCTCCGGCTCGAAGCAGAGCGTCACGCCCGCGAGCCGAGCATCGTCGAGCACGCGATGGAGCCGCTCGATAAGCAGCCGCCACGCCTCGTCGCGGTCCATGCCCGGCTCGAGCGCTCCGCTCCAGATCGACACCAGCTCGGCCTTCAGGACTTGCGCCATGCGCAGGGCGCGCCGATAGGAGACGATCCGTCGCTCGGCGGCCGCGGGATCGCGCGTGAGCAGGCTCGGCCAGTGCTTGCGCCGCGGATCGAGCAGGTAGCGCGCGCCGGTCTCGATCACGCAGCGCAAGTGGCGGCGCTCCAGCTCGCCGCGCGCCGCCTCCCAGTCGCGCTCGCTGCTGGTGACGAGGTCCAAGTGGGCGACATCGGGGGTCAGCGCCACGCCGTCGTAGCCGAGGTCGGCGAGCAGCGCGAACGCGTCGTTCAGCCGATGGTGCGCGAGCCCGTTCGTGTTGTAGGCGAGCCACATGACGCGCGGATCCTACGCGCGGGCCGGCCCACGCTGCACGCGAGCACGCTCGTGCCGAAGCCTCAGCTTGCGCGCGTCATCACCGGCAGCCCGTGCCCCTTCTTCGAGAACAGCGCGCTGTAGCCGCCGTCGCCGCCGCCCTCGACCGGCAGCGTCTCCTCTTCGGAGAGCAGCTCGAGCTCGGAGTGCTTCGCCAGCAGCGCGCGCACCTGCTCCTGGTTCTCTTCGGGCTCGATGCTGCACGTCGAGTAGACGAGGCGTCCACCAGGGAAGAGCCGTCCGACCGCGGTCGTGAGGAGCTTCTGCTGCAACGCGGCCAGCTCCGCAATGTGCTCCGCGGTGAGCCGCAACCTCGCCTCCGGCCGCCGCGCCAGCACGCCCGAGTTGCTGCACGGCGCGTCGACCAGCACGCGGTCGTAGGGCGCCGGCGTCACGCCGCGGATCGCCGCTTCATCGGTGGCGTCGGCCACCATGCAACTGATCGACTTGAGGCCGAGCCGCGTGATGTTCTCGCGCACGCGCTCGAGCCGAGCGTCGTCGCGATCGACGGCGAGGATGGTCGCCTCGTCGTTCGAGAGCTCGGCGAGATGAGTGGTCTTGCCGCCCGGCGCCGCACAGAGGTCGAGCACGAGCTGCCCCGGCTTGGGATCGAGCCGCGCCGCAACGCCCATCGCCGTCTCGTCCTGCACCGTACAGAGGCCGTCGGTGAACGGCTTGCTCGCGATCAGCTCGGTCGGCGGCGCGAGCACGCGCACGCTCGACTCGACGCTCCCTTCGCCACACTTCAGCCCGGCGGCGCGCAGTTGCTCCAGCAGCGCCTCACGCGTTCCCTTCAGCCGATTCACCCGCACGAAGAGCGGCGGCGGCTTCTGATGGCGCTCGAGCATCGCACGCGTGACGTCGTGCCCATGGCGCGCGAGCCAGCGGCGCACCAGCGCATCGGGTTGCGCATAGACGTCGGCGAGCCACGCCGCGGGATCGACCTCGGGATCGGCGAAGACCGGGCGCGAGAAGAAGCACGCCTTGCGCCCGTCGATCTCGAGGCGCTTGCGCGGTGATGCGCCGCCGCGATCCTTCTCGATCGTCACGCGCCGCACCTGGCGATCGATCGTGCGCAGCACCGCGTTCACGAACTTCTTCGCCCGCGCGTCGCGCACCGCCGTCACCGTCGCGTGGATCGCCGCGAACGCCGGGATGCCGTCGAGCCAGAGCAACTGGTAGACGCCGAGCCGCAGCGCCTCTTTCGCGCGCGGCCCGACCTCGTCCCATTTCACGTCGGAGTGGGCCGCCGCGATGCAGTCGAGCGTCCGCTCGTGGCGCAGCACGCCGAAGACCAGCTCGGTGAGGAAGCGGCGATCGCGCTTGTTCAACTGGTGCTGGCGCGACGCCGCGTGGACGCGCTCCTGCGCGAAAACGCCGACGCGTCGATGCACTTCGAAGAGGATCTCGAGTGCTGCCGCGCGCGCGTCGCTCATGGTCGCAGATGCAGACGTCAATTGAGGCGCGTGCCGACCGGCATCGGGAAGCCGCGCATGAACTCGGCCGCTTTCAGCGACCGCTTGCCGGAGCGCTTGACGTCGCGGATGAGATAGACGCCGCGCTTGGTGGCGACCTCGATGCC
>CAYRQC010000100.1:0-3628 GCA_964426265.1 uncultured Phycisphaerales bacterium
GACGTTGAGCACCGCGCCCGAATGACCTGGATGCTGCAGCAGCCGACCCCACGGCAGTGCGCGGCGGAAAACGTCGGTGTGGACCATTCCGCCGAAGGTCCAGCGCTTGAGGTGGGTTCCCTGGATCGCCGGCTCGAGCAGGATCGTGCCGCCGGCGCGCCGCAGCCGGTAGCCGAGCTCGATGTCCTCGATCGACGGCAACAAGTAGTGCGCGGCGTCAAAGCCACCGACCGCCAGGAACACGGCCCGCGTCACCGCACCACAGCCCGCCCAAAACGTCGACGCCTCGCCGCGGTGCGACCAATGGGTGTAGTGGTGCAGCAGGTTGCGATAGCGCGAGATGATCCCGCGCGCGCGCGGCCGGTCGTCGTAGGCGCCGAAGACGGCGACCACGTGGCCTGGCTTGGCGAACTGGGCGGCCACGAGCTCGGGCACGTCGTCGTGCATCACGACGTCGGAGTCGACGAAGAGCAGCAGGTCGCCGCGCGCGTGGCGCGAGCCGAGATTGCGGCACGCTCCCGGCCCGAGCCGCCCGCCCGACGCGATCACGGTGAAGCCCGCCGCTCGACAGCGGGCCGGCCCGTCGTCGGTGCAGCCGTCATCGACGACGATCACCTCGGCGACGCGGCCCGATTCGAGCGCGCGTTGCAGCGGTGGCACCACCTCGTCGAGATAGCCGGCGGCGTTGTACATCGGCACGACGACGCTGATCGACTGGCGCAGGTTGCTCGTCATGCGCCGTAGACCGCGCCCTTCGCGCGGCGCAGCAACGCCCGCCAGGCGATCCACGCCCGCGTGCGCGGCGCGAAGAGCGGCAGCCGGCGCGCAGGCTCGCGTAGGTACCAGCTATCGAGTCGCGGCAGCCGATGGCGATCGCGTGCGGCCATTGCAGGCAGGTAGCCAAGCCGCGTCGTGACCGCCGACTCGTAGGTCGAGCGCACGCGCGCGAGCGCTGGCGGATCGAACGTGCCGTAGGGATAGGCGAAGTGGGTCACCGGCTGGCCGAGCCGCTGCTCGAGCGCCCGCTTCGAGGCCACCAGCTCGCGCACCGCCTCCGCGTCGGAGAGACCCTTGCAGTGGACGTGATTCGCCGTGTGGCCGCCGATCTGTGCGCCGGCGGCTTGCAGCTCCGCCAGCTCGCTCCAGCCCATCAGCTCGAACCGCGGGATGCCGGATGGCTGCGAGGGCCAGCGGTTGTCGCGGCCGACCCAATCGGTGACGACGTAGACCGTGAACGGGAGCTTGCGCGCCGCAAGCCGCGGGAGCACCGCGGCGTGAACCGAGCGGAGGCCGTCGTCGAAAGTGAGTGCGACCCGCGGTGACGCGCTCGCAACCAGCGTGGCGGCCACCGCCGCTCCCGTCCCCGCCCCACCCGCCAGCTCCGCCAGCGGCACGAAGGTGACCCCTTCTTCGAGCAGCCCGTCGAGCAGCCGCTCGAGCTGCGCCGGGTGAAACGACAGCACCGACTGCGAGTCGTCGATCGAGTGGAAGGCGAGGATTGCGTCCACGCTCAAGCCTCCCCCATCGTTCGAGCGAAGCAGGCGGCCGCCAGCTCCGCACCACGCTCCCACGAGAAGAGCTTCGCCCGCGCAAGCGCACGACGCGCCAGCTCGGCATGCGTGGCGTCGTCCTGCAATAGCGTGACCAGCTCCCGCGCGAGCGCACCAGCATCGAGCGGCGGGCAGAAGCGTCCCGCGTCCCCCACGACCTCCGGCAGCGACCCCGTGCTGCTCGCGACGACCGGTGTCCCGCAGCTCATCGCCTCCAGGGCCGGCAGCCCGAAGCCTTCGAGCAGCGAGGGCAATACCAGGGCGCGCGCCCCCTGGTAGAGCGGCACGAGGTCGTCATCACTCACGAAGCCGGTCCAATGGACGCGCGCGCGCAGACGAACATCGGCGTCGATCCTGGCACGCAACGGTGCCGCGTCGGCCAGGAAGCCGTCGGCCTTCGGATCGCCCACCAGCACCAATCCCGCATCGGCGTTGGCGAGCAGTGTCGCAAACGCGTCGAGCAGCGTCGTCAAGTTCTTGTGCGGACTGATGCCACCGACGAAGAGAAACCACGGTCGTTCGTCGGAAACGCCGAGCCGGCGCAGCGCAGTCGCGAGCGCCGCGCGATCGCTGCACGGCCGGAAGCGCGGGTCGGCACCCTCCGTGACGACGTCGATCTTCTCGGGGCGGACGCGGTAGACGCGAGCGAGGTCGGCGCGCGACGTCTCGCTCACCGTCATGACGCGCGTCGATTGCCGCGCCGCGAGCCACGACTTCGCGCGCCAAAACCACTCGCTCTTGCGATCGGGGAAGACCAGGCGCGGAAAGGTCTCGGCGATCGCGTCGTGGAAGCAGACGACGGCACGCGTGCCGGGCCACAGCGGGAAATAGGAATAGACCGCCGGCACGAAGAGGAGATCGGCCGCGGCGCGGCGCGCGGCACGGGTGAAGGCAAGCATTTCGCCGATCGTCCGCGCATCGCCCGCGACCGCCGCATCGGTCACGGTGCGACCGGGCTGGGCGTTGAGCCGCGGCAGCGACGCGAGCGGCTCCTCGAGGTCGCCCGGGCGGAGTTCCCGATCGACCAGGAGCAGGTACTCGAAGCCGTCGCTCCGACGCGCGAGCGCGGCGAGCAGCTCCCGCGCGAAGCGGCCAAAGCCGCGGCGGTTGAAGCACGACGAGGCGTCGACGGCGATGCGCACGCGACGTCAGTCCTCGACGACGTGGGTCGCGAAGACCTGGCGGTGCGCCGCCCAGCGCGCGCGATCGAAGGTGGCGCCGTGGAGGCACTCGACGGCCGCCCAGGCCATCGCCAGCGCGTGATGGGTGTTGTCGTGGGCGAAGAGACCCTGGCGGCCGTAGGTGAGGAAGCGCGGCAGCCCGTCGGCGAAGCGATCGAGCTCGGCGAGCGGTCGCTCGTAACCCTCGAGATAGATCGGGTAGGCCTGCGGCAGCCGCATGACCCGCACCGCAGTCGGCGGCGCCGGCAACGGCAGGCCGGCGCGCGCGAGATCGGCAGTCACCAACGCGCCGAGATCGGCGTCCGGCATGCGGTAAAGCGCATCGCCCGCGTCGCACGGCAGCTCGGCGCAGAGCGTCGTCGCGCCGCTGGGCGTGGCGAGGTCGCTGTAATTCTTCGGCTCGGAGAGGCGCGTGATGGTGATGGCCGCCTCGGGAAAGTAGTGGGCGTCGTACTCGGTGAAGCGCGCGACCGGCACGCGCAGATAGATCAGCAGCATCGCGCGGTACTTCACTTCAGCGGCCGCCTGCAAGACGGCGGCGGGCGGCGCCGGGTTCAGGAGCTTCTGCACCAGCGTGATCGGCAGCGTCGACCAGACGTGGTCCGCCTCCACCACCGAATCGCGACCGTTGCGATCGACCCAGACGCGCCAAGCACCATCGGCGCCGACGGCAGCGGCGGAGCGCGGCGGCTCGAGCATCTTCACGCGCTGCTCGAGCAGCAGCTCGGCGCCGGCGCTTCGGGCCGCGTCGGCGAGCGCCTCCGAGATCTGGCCGTACCCGTGCCGCGGGTACCAGAAGCGGCCGCTTCCCGGCTTTTTCAGCCCCGGTACCGAGTTCAACACCTTGCGGATCAGCTTCAGCACCGTCCCCGCCGAGACGCGCCGGCGCGCCTGGAT
>CAYRQC010000101.1:0-7201 GCA_964426265.1 uncultured Phycisphaerales bacterium
CAGGGTGGCGATCGATGACGACGATGCACCGATCACCGTCACGCGGCTCGAGCCCAAGCGCGCGGATCTGTGGTATCGCGGTTTCTCCGCGCCGGTCGCACGCACCGACGACGACCAGCCGGAGCGGTTCGACTGGGACAGCAAGGAGAGTGTTGCGCGGTGGAACCAGCATGCCGGGATGCTGACGCGCTACGGGTCGGTGCTGCCACTGCTTGGCGAGATCGACGACCGATTCGTGCTGTTCTCTTCGGGTGACGCGATCGACCTGCGCTTCGATGCAACAGCGATTCAACCAGTGAAACCGGGCATGGCACGCACCTACCTCGTCTTCTTCGACGGCTGGGCGAAGGACGCCGATCCCAACACTCAATACAGCCAGAGCGTCGAGCCGCTGCCCTTCCACGGCATGAGCGGCTACCCCTACGGCGCGGCCGAGCACTACCCGGACGACGACACTCACCTCGACTACCAGCTCGAATGGAACACGCGCGCCGGGCGGCGGCTGATCCCGAGCTTGGCGATCCATCACGCAGCGCCGGGCCGACCGTAGGTTTGAAGGTCACGATCGGGCGCCCGAGGAGCCGGTTGATGAAGATTGAAAGCCTGCGAATTCGCAACTTCCGTGCGTTGAAGGACGTCGAGCTCGACGACCTTCCGGCGATGAGCGTGTTCGTGGGCGCCAACGGCGTCGGCAAGTCGACGCTGTTCGATGTCTTCGGCTTCCTGCACGATGCGCTGCTCCACAACGTTCGCCAGGCGATGGCTTTGCGCGGTGGCTTCAAGGAGGTCGTGAGTCGCGGCCAAGAGGGACCCGTCGAGTTCGAGATCAAGTTCCGTCAGGCCGACTCACCTCTGGCGACCTACCAGCTCAAGATCGGCCTGCTCGACAACGCGCCAGTCGTCGAGCGCGAGGTACTCAAGTACCGACGAGGCCAACACGGCCAGCCATGGAAGCTCCTCGACTTCTCGCATGGGCAGGGAATGGCGGTGACGAACGAGGAAGAGTACGGGAAGCGCGGGGCGAAGGAGATCCGCGACGAGCAGCGGCTCGACTCGCCTGACATCCTCGCCATCAAGGGGCTCGGCCAGTTCCAGCGCTTCCAACAGGTCAGTGCGTTTCGTCGGATGATCGAGGACTGGCACGTCTCCGACTTCCATATCAGTGACGCGCGCCCGAGTCAGGAGGCGGGCCACGCCGAGCACCTGTCGCGGCACGGCGACAACCTCTCGCTGGTGGCGCAATACCTGTTCGAGCGTCACCGTCCGCTCTTCGACGAAGTGCTCCGCAAGATGGCGCTGCGAGTCCCGGGAGTCTCACAAGTCAAAGCCGTCGAAACGGAGGACGGTCGCATCGTCCTGCGCTTTCAAGACGGCTCGTTCAAGGACCCGTTCATCGCTCGGCATGTTTCGGATGGGACGATCAAGATGTTCGCCTACCTGCTCTTGCTCCACGATCCAAAGCCTCATCCGTTGCTGTGCGTCGAAGAGCCGGAGAACCAGCTGCACCCGGAGCTCCTCATGGAGCTCGCCGAGGAGTTTCGTGCGTATGCCGAGCGAGGGGGCCAGGTTTTCGTCTCGACCCACTCGCCGGAGTTCTTGAATGGCGTGAAGCTCGACGAGCTGTTTTGGCTGTCGAAGCGTGAGGGTTTCACTCGCATTGATCGAGCCCGTGACAATCGTCACCTCGCAAGGTTGGTTTCAGAAGGCGATCCACCGGGCGCGCTCTGGAAGCAGGGGTTGTTCAAGGGAGCCGGGCCGCGATGATCCGGCTCGTCTTCCTGCTCGAAGAGGCCTCGATGCGCAGCCTCCTCGAGCCGATCCTTCCGCGCATCCTCGGCGAGCAGGTTGATTGCACTCTCATCACGCATGAGGGCAAACAAGACTTGCGCCGTTCGATGCCGCGCAAGATTCGCGGCTGGGGCGATCCCACCGCTCGTTTTGTGGTCCTGCACGATCAGGACAGCCATCCCGATTGTCGCAAGCTCAAGGCTGGGCTCGTGTCGATCTGCAAGGAGGCCGGTGCCGAAGCGATCCTCGTGCGCATCGTCTGCCGCGAGCTCGAATCGTGGTATCTGGGCGATCTCGCCGCAGTCGAGAAGGCCTTCGACATGAAGGGACTGCGGCATCTCGAGCGCAAGGCGAAATACCGCGATCCGGATCACATGGTGAGCCCTTCTCGCGAGTTCAAACGGCTCGTTCCCGTCTACCAGAAGCTCATGGGGGCGCGGGCCATGGCACGATTCCTCGACATCGAAGCGAATCGGTCGAAGAGCCTCCGAGCCTTCGTCGATGGCGTCCGAAGGCTCGCTGGAGTCGAACGGGATCCTGGCAGCTAGCAGTAATCTCGGGCCACCGGACAAACCGCCTCACCAGCGCCGCGGAGGCCGCATGCGAAGCAGTGGCAATCTCGTTCTTGTCGCCGTTGCGCTTGCTGCTGCGGTGCTGCTCCCGGCCGCCCGTTCGTGGTGGGCGGATGATGGCTCGAAGCTGTCGATCCCCGCGTCGTCGCGTGAGGCGCGCGAGCTGGCGGCGGCGCTCTTCGAGGAGGAGCGCTTCATCGATGCGGAACGCGTCGGCCTCGAACTGCTGAAGCGGCGCGACAGCGAGCCGGCGGATCACTTGCGGGTTGCCCTCGCCAACTTCGGACGTTGGGCATACGGCGCCTTCCTCGCGGAGGACGAGGGGGCCCGCGATCGCGCGGTGACGACGGCCCGACGTGAGTGCGAAGAGGCGCTGAAGGGCGATGCGTCGCTAGCCGCCGCGTCCTACGTTCGCGGTGTTATCGCGCGGTCGTACGCGCTCGAGCTCGGGCCCAAGGATGCGCTCGCCGATCTGCGGCGGGCGGTCGAGCTGGTGCCGGGCGACGTCGGCGCACGCTTCCACCTGGCGATGGCGCTCGAAGAGGTCGACGCGCGCGACGACGCGGTGCCGCTGTTCACCGAGATCGAGGCGCTCGGCAAGGAGTTCGCCGGCGGCTACTACCGGACGACGGTCTACCGGCTGAGCCGCATCTTGCTGCGCGGCAAGGACGATGCAGCGCGGCAGCGCGGAAAGGTGCTGCTCGAGCTCTACAAGACGTTGCCGGAGCCACCGAGCAACGAAGCCGAGACGCGGGCGCAGTTGCTCGGCGACCTCGGTCGGCTGCGGGCGCCGAAAGGCGTGTCGACGACGACGGCGCGCATGGAGGCGGCGATTCGGCCCGCGATCGTGAGTTGGGCGCCACCGAAGTTGGCGCTGCCGTTCAACAGCCCGCGCGCCTTTGCCCTCGCGGATCTCGATGGCGACTTCCACGAGGATCTCGTCGCCGTGGGCGCGAGCGGACTTCTGCTCTCCCATCAGTGTCGCGCGCGGACCTTCGTGGTCCGCCAGCACTTCGATGGCGACCTGCTTGGCGTGGTCGCGTCCGAGCTCGAGCATTGCGGCTGTGCGAGCGTGCTCGCGTGGAGTGAGTCCGCGCTGCGCCTCTTCACGCCCGACGCCAACGGCGTGTTCACCGAGGAGTCGGCGCTGCTGCCGGAGGGCGGTGCGCTCGCGGGGCTCACCGCGATCACGCCGGTCGACTTCGACCACGACGGCAACCTCGATCTCCTGCTCGCCGCCGGCGGCCACTTCCGGCTCTGGCGCAGCCGCGGCGTGCCGCGAAAGGACGACATCAACGACGTGCCGGGAGAGAAGCTCGGCCCGATCGGTTTCGACGATGTCTCGGAGAAGAGCCTTCCGGCCGGGCTGGAAGGGCAGTTTGCGCTCACCGAGGACTTCGACAACGACCACGACGTCGACTTGCTGTTTGGCGGGACGGGGAAGCCGACGCGACTGCTCTCGAACCTCCGGCGCGGGCGGTTCGAGGTGATCGAGAGTGGGCGCAGCGGGCTGCCGGACGCTCTCGCGGGCGCACCGGAGCTGCAGGACTTCGATCACGATGGCGTGGTTGACGTGCTGCTGCGCGGCACCGCGCCGCGGCTGTTGCGCGGACGGGGGGATCTCACTTTCGCGGCGACCGCGGTGCCGCCGCGTTTCGAGCGCGCGAGCGCCGGCGAGGCGACCCTCGCCGATGCCGATCTCGATGGGGAGCTCGAGTGGCTCGACGCGCCGCTGGTCGTGCCGGCGGCCACGCCGCTCACTGCTCCACTCGCCACCGATGTCGACCTCGACAGCGCGCTCGATCAGGTGGGGCTCATGGAGCAGGGGGTCGCCATCGCGTTCGGCAGCCTCACCCGCGCGCCGCGTCGCACGCTGCTGGTCTTGCGCGGTCGCAAGGACAACCACTTCGCCACCGGTGCGCTCGTCGAGGTGCGGGCGGGTGGTCGTTACCAACGCCGCTACGTGCGCCGCGCGACGCAGCTCTTCGGCCTCTTCGGCGACGACCCGCCGATCATCCGGATCACCTGGACGGATGGCGTCCTCCAACATCCGCTGCAGGATTGGAAGTACGAGAACTTCGCGCCGCTCGCGGCCGACGACGCCGAGATGATCGCGGCGATCTACACGCGAATGCCGAACGGACTGCTCGAGACGCACTTCGATCTCAGCAAGGATGTGCGGTGCGTCGTTCGTCAGAAGAAGGGACCGCCCGGCTCGTGCCCGTTCCTCTACGCCTGGAACGGGACGACCTACGAGTTCATCACCGACGCGCTCGGTGCGACGCCACTCGGGCTGCCGATCGACGAGGAGCACTTCGTCGAACCCGACCACGACGAGCTGCTCCGCGTTACCGCGCGCCAGTTGCAGCCGATCGATGGCGAGCTGCGTTTCCAGCTCACGGAGGAGCTGCGCGAGACGACCTACCTCGACCGCGCAGAGCTCTGGGTCGTCGACGCCGCGGCCGACGTCGAGATCCATCCGGAGGAGCGCTTCTGCTTCCCGCCCTTCCCGCCGACGCGCATCCATGCCATGCGGCGCATCGAGCCGCTGGTGCAAGTGATCGACCAGGCCGGCCGCGACTGGACCGCCGCGCTCGCCGCGCCGGACGACGTGCCGGCGATCCCGTTCACGCCGTTGTCCGAGACCTATCGCGGGATCGCGACGCCGCATGAACTGACACTGACGCTGCCGGAAGGGGCGCGGACGGCGGCGCGCGTCCGGCTGCTGATGACCGGCTGGCTCCAGTGGGGCGACGCGAGCGTGAATCTCGCGGCGGCGAAGAGCGGCTCGGTCGAGTTCATCCCGCCGATCCTGTCGGTGCCGGATGGTGCCGGTGGCTGGCAAGCCGTCGGTCCGCCGGTCGGCTTTCCGGCGGGCAAGACGAAGACGATGGTGCTCGACGTCGGGCAGTGGCTGAGGCGCGACGATCCGCGGATCAAGCTGATGTCGACGATCGAGCTCTACTGGGATGTGATTCGGGTGGCGCTGGATGGGCAGGTGCCAATGGGCGCTGAGGCTGCTGATCCTGCTGAGGACGCGGTTGGCGTCGGCGGCGATGCGCCCTTCACGGTGACCAAGCTCGAGCCCGCGAAAGCGGAGCTGTGGGCCCGCGGCTTCTCCAAGCCGCTCCCGCGTCGTCGCGAGCAAGCCGAGCGCTACGACTGGAACCAGCTCGAGCCGATCGCGCGCTTCGACCAGCATGTCGGGATGCTGACGCGCTACGGCGACGTGCTGCCGTTGCTCGGCGAGGTGGACGATCGCTTCGTGCTGCTCTCGTCGGGCGACGCGGTCGATCTGCGGTTTGACGCGCGGGCGCTCCCGCCGCTCGCCGCAGGAATGGAGCGCACCTATCTCCTCTTCCTCGACGGCTGGGCGAAGGATGCCGATCTCAACACGACGTTCGGCCAGACCGTCGAGCCGCTCCCGTTCCACGCGATGAGTGGCTACCCGTACGGCGCCGCCGAGCACTTCCCGGACGACGCGATCCACGCCTCGTGGCAGCGCGAGTGGAACACGCGGCCGGGGGTCCGCCTGCTCCCCAACCTGGCGTCGCGGTAACGCGCGCACCTCCTTCCGGGTCTTCCTCCAGTCGGGAGCGGCGTTTTGCCCTCCTGCAAGCAACTGGAGGAGATCGTCATGAAGCTCTCGAATGCGTGGGTGATCGTCGTCGCGGAGGTTGCGCTGGGAGGGCTTGCATCGGGGCAGACCCGCCTGCTGCGCCTCAGGGGCGAGGTGCCGACCGACGTCTATGGCTGGGCCATCGGCTCGGCAGGTGACGTCGACCAGGACGGGATCAACGACCTGCTGGTCGGCTCGGGCGACGATGGAACCAACGGCGTGCAGGCGGGCCGGGTGCGGGTGCTCTCGGGCCGCGACGGATCGATCCTGCGCGAGCACTTCGGCGACGCGGCGAACGACCGCTTCGGCTGGGCGCTCGCCAAGGAGGTCGGGGACGTCGATGGCGACGGCTTCGACGATTACGCGATCGGCGCGATGCAGACGCCCGACCAGAGGACCTACGGCCTCGGTTACGTGCGCGTCTTCTCGGGGCAGACCGGCGCCATGATTCGCGAGTGGATCGGCGCCGAGCTCGACGCAGCCTGGGGCGAGCGTCCGGCCGTGATCGGGGACGTCAACCTCGACGGGTTTGCCGATGTGCTGGTGGCGGGCTCGTTCGCCGCGAATGGCGCGGCCGACCTGGCCGGAGTGGTCCATCTCTACTCCGGCAAGGACTCGTCGCTGCTCTGGAGCTTGCGCGGCAACGAGCAACACGAGCTGTTCGGCTGGTACATGGCGGCCGTCGGTGACGTCGACCACGACGGCGCGGTCGACTTCGCGATCGGCTCGCCCGGGAAGAAGAAGAATGGTCTCGAGCGCGGGCGGGTCCAGGTCTTCTCGGGACAGACGCGCGCGGTGCTCTTCGACGAGATCGGCGGCATCAACGACTTCTTCGGCGGGTCGCTCGCGGGCGTCGGCGACCTCGACCTCGACGGCACTCCCGACCTGCTCGTCGGCGTGCCGAACGACTACTCGACGGTCTACGGCGTGCCGGGCGAGGCCCACGTCTACTCGCTGGCGACGGGCGCCGAGATCTACTGCTTCAGCGGCGACTACGACGCCGGGCTCTTCGGTTTCTCGGTCGACGGGCTCGGGGACGTCGATGCCGACAACGTGCCTGACTTCCTGATCACGGAGCCGGCCGACCTGTACGGATCGCCGGCCTACGGGCGCGCCTTCGTCTACTCGGGGCGGCGCGGCAAGAAGCTCTGGACGCTCGAGACCGGCACGGCCGACGACTACTTCGGCTTCAGCTCGTTGGTGCTCGGCGACGTCGACGGCG
>CAYRQC010000102.1:0-4712 GCA_964426265.1 uncultured Phycisphaerales bacterium
ATCTGCCTTCTCGCGGCCATCGCTTGCTCCGCATGCGCCGGGCTGCAGCCGACTCCGAACGAGAGCGCGGCTCAAAGCGACCGCGCCTACCCCGCCATCTGCGCCGCGTCGGACTTGCGGTTTTCTTCCGAGCGAGCCACGGCGCTGACGCGGATCGCGAACAAGCCCGACCTCTCCGAGCCGGCCCAGCTCCACCTGATCGAAACCACGTTCGAAGGCTCGATGTTCAGCAGCGACCTCGCGAGCGTGCTCACCGCCATCGCCCGCAACCCCGCGACAACCCCGTCCGCCCGGTCCGATCTCGCCGGGCGCATGCGGACGGCCCACATGTTCGACAGTGACCGTCAGACGGTCACCGAGGCACTCACGGACACCACGCCGGGCGGCCGGTAGCGTCGGCCACGTCTTGTTGCTTCGCCGAGCGACGTCGATTGCGATGGCGTTGCGGTTCGTCACGCACCGCGATCGTGGTTGGAGCCGCACCATGCTCGTTCCCGTCGCCGCTTCGTTCCTGGTCGCTGCCGCGGTGGGCGTGCAATCGACGTCACAACCGCCGTCGGTGGTTCTCGACAACGGTCAGAGCGTGGTCTCGATCGCGCAGAGCGGCGTCGTGACGGGCGCGCGCGGGAGACTCCTGCATCCCGAGGCCATGCCCGCGGTCACGCTGCCACCGCAGGTTCACTCGTGGATCGGCGTGGTCTTCACCAACGGCAGCGGTCGCGTGCGCGGTGTGATCCCGGGCGATGCGGTCGACTACGGCGGACGCCAAGTCGCGACACCGGTTTCGTTCGTCGCGACCGCGGATCGCGTCGTCGCCATCCATCGGATCGACGAGGTCGAAGTGCGCGTCGAGTACTGGTGGGAGCCGGCCGTCGACGCACTCGTCAGTGCGATCACGCTGAAGAACGTCGGCACCGGCGACGTCACCAACCCGATCGTGACGACGGAGTGGCAACTGCCGGGCAGCGTCGGGTCGACGTGGCCGCCCGAGTTCTCGGCTGAGCTTCCGCCGCCGCCGAGCGACGTCCATCGTCTCGGCCTGATGCCGAACAACCTGCGCCCCGGCGACGAACAGGAGTCGGGCTTTGCGTATCGGCCCGTTGCCACCAGTGGCCGCCCGAGGATCGGTGGTGCCGAGGTGCCGTTGCGCCTCTGGACCAATGCGACGTGGCCCGACGGCGTGAACCTTGGCCTCTACCTCGGCGGCATCTCGACGGGCGACTTCGATCAGGACGGCTGGTCCGATCTCTTCGTCGCCTACGCGGGTGGTTTGTATCGCAATGTCGCGGGGCAGGACTGGGAGTTCGTCGACGAGCTCCTCGACCAGATGGGGGACCCGGGCGAGGCGCGCTACGGCTCGGCGATCTGTGACTACGACTCCGACGGCCTGCCTGACATTGGCACCGAACCGCGCATGTGGATCGTCTGGTGCTACGACCTGCTGAAGAACCTGGACGGCACGTCGTTCGAAAACGTCGCGGAGGATCCCGCGATCATCGACGTGGTGCCGTGCGATGGCGACTGCGAGACGCTCGCCGTCGCCGACGTCGACGGAGATGGTGACCTCGACTCGTTCCTGCCGGCGTATCCCTTCTGGGTCTTCGGCGGACCGGGGAACTTCTTCCTGCAAAACCTCGGGCCAATCGGCAGCAACGGCGAAACCACCTACCACGAGGCTTCCGCCGAAGCGGGGCTCGACAACCCTGACGGTGTCAACCGACCCGAGGGCGCCGAGTTCCACGACGTCGACGGCGATGGCGACGTCGATCTCTACAGCAACGGCACGCTCTACCGGAACCTGTCGACGTTCGGCACGCCGCTGTTCGAGCCGCTCTTTGGCGCCGGCACCGGGATCTCGTTCGGCAACACGCTCGACGAGGGGGCGCACTTCCTCGACTACGACATGGACGGCGACTTCGACCTCCTCATCTCGTTCACCAGTCCGAGCGTCGGCTTGCGTCTCTTCGAGAGCCACGGCGACGGGAGCTGGCTGCTGACCGCGAAGACGATCTTCGACGCCTATGACATCAGCCTGATCTTCGGGGTCTCCGCCGTCGACTGGGACAACGACGGCGACCTCGATGTGACGAGCATGTCGACGTTCCGGCGCAACCAGTTGATCGAGGGGACCCCGCGCCATTTCACCGTCGCGACCCACGACCTCGACCCGGCGCAGATCGGGTTCGGGACGCCGGCGTGGTTCGACTTCGATCACGATGGTGACCAGGACTGTGGCTTCGGCGGCCAGGGGAGCATGTGGTTCCTCGAGAACACGCTCTACGACACCACCACACCGTCGGCGAGCAAGCGCCACGTGCGCGTCCGCGTCGTGCGCGACTCCGACGCGGTCGATCGCGGGCTCGAGACCGAGTTCGGGGCCGTGGTTGCGCTCGACGTGATCGGGGCGGCGGCCGACGGGCGGGCGCGCGTCCAGCAGGTCACGGCATCGGCCGGCTACCTGAACCAGGGCGAGTACGTGCTCCACTTCGCGCTGCCGCCCGATCCCGATCCGCGCACCGACGAGGACGTCCACTTCGCGCTGCGCGTCGACCTGAAGGGCGCGGCCGAGCAGGGCTTCGCGCGCGTCGATCGCCACGTGAACCCGCTGCTCGGCGACATCGACCTCGCCGACCTCGAGGCAGCCGGTGATCGCGAGATCGTCATCTATCGAAGCGGGCGCGTGCGCATGGCCGGCTGCGACTTCGCGCCGGCGGTGGCGATGGAGCCGCTGCAGACGACGACCGGCGGGCTTGCGGAGCCGGGCTCGGTCACGCCGCTGCCTGCGCCGATCGTCACACCGGCCGGCAGTTGGTTCGTTGGCATCGAGGTGGTGACCGACCCGCTGGCGCCGCCGCAACGAGTGGAGGAGCTGCTCCTCGATGGTGTGCTGGCTGCCGCGGTCGACTGCAGTGGCGTCGTGGGCAACGTCTTCGCGTGGGATGTGACCGATCCGGGCGCGCCGCAGTTGCTGCCGGGTGGCCTGCTCGACCGCGCCACGCCGAGCCGCAACTTCCGTACGGCGCTACCGGTCGATTTCGCGCTCGCCCCGGGCCGCACCTATCGAATCGTCGCCCGCGTCTCGAAGCTTCGCACCACGGCGATCGCGGGGCCGGTAGCGAACGGCGCGTTGACGACGACGGGCGGCCTCTCCTACCGCGATCTGACACCGTGCGATGGTGTCGCCGTCGCATCGGCGGTCGTCGATGCCAATGTCGTCTACGCAGCGCTGCGCTTCCGCGGAGAGGCGACTGGCGTGTGGGCTGATCTCGGCCACGGCTTCTCGGCGAGTGGGACTCCGTTGGTGCTCACCGGTAGTGGCGACCTGCGAACCGATTCGACGGTCACGGTCGCTGTCGCGGGCGCGCCGGCGTCGTCGCTGTGGCTGCTCGTGGTCGGGCTCACGCCGCTCTGCCTGGCGTTCGCAGATGGCGTGCTGGTGCCGTCGGTCGAGATCGTGCTCTACGGCACGACCGACGCGGCCGGTGCAGCGACCTATGCCGAGACGTGGGAAGGCGGCCTACCAGGCGGCGACAGCTTCTACGTCCAGGCGCTGGTCGTCGATCCGACCGCGCCACGCCACTTCGCGTTCACCAACGCGCTGTCGGCGACGGTGCCCTACTGATTGCGCAGGGCGTCGAGCCGCGTCACTTCGCCCGCACCATCTCCGCCACCGCGAGATCGTCGAACGAGCTGCATGCATTGGAGCGCGTCCAGAGCCCGATCTTGCCGCCTTCGGAAAAAGTGGTGTCGGCGCACGAGATCACTTTCTTGCCGTCGAAGGCGACCACGATGACGCGTCCTTTCATCGTCACCGCGATCGTGTGCCACGCTGCGCTGTCGGTTTCGATCGCCACCGACTGGAGCTGGATGCGGCGCCCCTTCTCGACGCGGTAGACGCGGAGGTTGTTCTCGAGCGGGTTCCAGCGCGTGAGGTAGTAGTGGCTCTCGTCGCGCGCTCGCCAGACGAGCCCGCCGCCGCGATCCTCCTCGCCACGATCTGCGCGGATCTTGACGGACAGCGTGAGGTCGGCCGGCGCCGCCTCGTCGCGTAGTAACAGGTTGAAGATCTCGTCGCGGTTCTTGCTCTCAGCGAGCTTCACGACGCGCTTGCCGGTTGGTGCGGCGGCGTCCTCCACGACGATCCATCTCGCCGGCGTGGCCACCAGCTCCGGCCGGCCAAGCGTGGAGGTCCCGGTGAATCCCTTCGGTGGACCATCGAGCGGGGACGCCTCGAAGCTCTCGATCGGTGGCGCGCCGGACGTCGCCGTCGGTGGACTGCTCTGCGGAATGCCGGCCGCAATCCCGCCGAAGGCGGCGAGCCAGGGCAGCAGAATCGGTGAAGCCATCGCTCACTCCATGGGGCCCCCGCATGGGCGCCGCGCAGAGTAGCTCAACACCCCGCTACCATCCGGCCGACCTTGATTCTCGGAACTTGACCGTCTCGCCTCGAAGGAGCCTAGAGCCTCGTGGACTTCATCCATCAGCTGCTTCCCACCAGCGGTCAGCTCGACACGCTGCCCGTGCTCGAGATGGTGCGCGCGGTCGTCTGGGCCTTCCTGCTCTCGCTCCTGATCGGCTACGTCTACCGCGTCACGCACGCCGGGCCGTCGTACTCACAGAGCACGGTCCACACGCTGGTGATCATGGCGGTCGTCGTCGCCCTGATCATGGGGATCATCGGGACCAACGTCGCGCGCGCCTTCAGCCTGGTC
>CAYRQC010000103.1:0-3857 GCA_964426265.1 uncultured Phycisphaerales bacterium
GAGGCCGAAGCCGCCTACGAGAAGTACCAGATCGACGAATCGGCACAGGCCGTCACCAACACGCTGCGCCACGAGGACCTGAACGCCAACCTCGAAACCAACTCGGTCCACTCGCACGAGCTGGCGGCGCTTGTGGCGAAGCCAAAGTGAGGCGACTCGTGACCTGCCCGACGTTCCGCGACGATCGTCGACACTCCGTTCTCCTTTCCGAAAGAGCCAAGGAATGACCGCTGGAATGACTGCTGACTCGAAGCTCCCCTCGCGACCGAAGCGCGGCCTCCTCACCCCCACCATGGCGGTGGTGGTCGCGGCAGTGGGAACCGGAACGCTCCTCTCCTGCGGCGAAGAGCCACCGGTCGCGGCCATCAAGAAGGCCGAGCCTGAGAAGTACACCAAGCCGTTCGTCCCCGGCGACACCAAGGGGAAGGAGCCGCCGAAGGTGGCGTTCGCCGACGCGACACCCGGCTCCGGCCTCGACTTCGTCCACGTGACTGGTGCCTACGGACTGAAGTACCTCCCCGAGACGATGGGCTCCGGCGTCGCGCTGATCGACTACGACAAGGACGGCCTGCAAGACGTCTTCTGCGTGCAGGGCGCCGAGTGGCCCGGCCACGAGAAGCTGACGCCCGCGCCGACCTGCAAGCTCTTCAAGAACCTCGGCGGCCTGAAGTTCCGCGACGTCTCGAAGGAGACGGGGCTCGACCTCGCGCTGCTCGGCATGGGCGCCGCGGTGGCCGACTACGACGGCGACGGCGACAGCGACCTCTTCGTGACCGCGCTCGGCCCGTGCCGGCTGATGCGCAACGACAGCGGCCATTTCACCGACGTCAGCGACGCCTCCGGAATGAAGACCCCGACCTGGACCGACAAGGAGGGGCGCGTCCACTCGACCTGGTCGACCGGCGCCGCGTGGCTCGACTACGACTGCGACGGCACGCTCGACCTCTTCATCTGCAGCTACGTCCACTGGTCGATCGAGAACGACGTCTACGAGACGCTGACCGGCTCGACCAAGGCCTACACGATCCCGACCAAGTACGACTCCGACTGCTGCCGCCTCTGGCGCGGCAAGGGCGATGGCACTTTCGAGGACGTCACCGCCAAGGCCGGCATCGAGCGCACCGACAGCAAGTCGCTCGGCGTCTCGGTCGCCGACGTCAACGACGACGGCCGGCCCGACCTCGCGGTCAGCAACGACACCCAGCGCAACTACCTCTTCGTGAGCCAACCGGGCGGCGGCTACCTCGAGCAGGCCAACGACGCCGGCATCGCCTTCGACGAGGTCGGCCGCGCACGCGCCGGCATGGGCATCGACTGCGCCGATCTCTGCAACGACGGGCGGCTGGTGATCTCGATCGGCAACTTCTCGGGCGAGCCGGTCTCGATGTACGCGCAAACCAACGAGAAGCTCTTCTTCGTCGACCGCGCCGGCGCGATGCGCGTCGGCCCACCCACCAACCTGTCGCTCACCTTCGCCATCGTCTTCCACGACTATGACCTCGACGGTTGCCTCGACATGCTGGTCTGCAACGGCCACATCGAGCCCGAGATCTCGACCAAGCAGAAGGAGTGGAGCTACGAGGAGCCGACCCAGTTGTTCTGGAACCGCGGTGACGGCACCTTCGCCGACGTGAGCGCGACCTCGGGGGAAGTGCTCACCCACAAGGTCGTGGCGCGCGGCGCCGCCGTGGGCGACCTCGATGGCGACGGCGATCTCGACACCGTCATGACACAGAACGGCCGCCCCGCGGTCCTAGTGCGCAACGACCAGGCCTTGAACCATGGCTGGATCCGCGTGCGCCCCAAGGGCTCCGGCAAGAACCGCGACGCGATCGGCGCGACGATCACTCTCGTCCACGACGGCAAGACGCTGCGCCGCGACGTGCGGACCGGCTCGTCGTACCTCAGCCAGTCCGACATCGCGCCGACCTTCGGGCTCGGTGCGGCGGCGGGCGCCACGACAGCGCCGGTGGCGATCGAAGTGCACTGGCCTTCCGGCAAGCGCGAGCGCTTCGAGGGCCTCGCCCCGAACCGCGAGCACGCCGTCACCGAAGGGCAAGGCAAACCGGTGAAGTAGCCGCGGGAAACGATTGCCGCCGAGTCGCCGGCCTCTCCCGGCCGAAAAAGGTCCGGGAGAAGCCACGCCCATGCCTGACACGATTCCCGTCACCGGAACCACCGCCACCGTCTCCGAGACGGTCACGCGCTTCCGCAGCCGCTTGCTCCAGAAGATCAGCAGCGGCCAGTTCGAGCTGCCGATGCTCCCGGAGGCGGCGAGCCGTGTGATGCAGGCGACGCAGGACGACAACTGCGACGCCCGCAAGCTCTCCGAGATGATCCATCGCGATCCGGCGCTCGCGGGCCACGTGCTGCGCGTCGCCAACTCGGCCCTCTACGCGCCGACCACGCCGATCGTCTCGCTGCAGCAGGCGGTGAGCCGGCTCGGCATGCGCAAGATCCGCGAGATCGCGCTGCTGATCGCGACCCAGACCAAGATCTTCCACGTGCCGGGCTACGACGTGCCGGTGCGCGCGGTCTTCAAGCACTCGGTCGCGGCGGCGGCGTTCGCGCAGGAGATCGCGCGACTGCGGCGCTGGAACGTCGAGGAGGCGTTCCTCTGCGGGCTGCTGCACGACGCCGGCAAGCCGATGCTCTGGCAGATCGTGGTCGACGTCCAGAAGGAGCTGAAGATCGGCGCCGAGGCGGGCTTCGTCGCCGACATCCTCACGGAGATGCATAGCTCCGTCGGCGCGCGCCTGGTCGAGAGCTGGAAGCTCCCGGAACGGCTCGCCGAGACGATCGCGTGCCACCACCGGCCGAACGACGCCAAGCAGACCGGCCAGGCCGCGATGATGACCAACGTCGCCGACGAGCTCGCCCACTTCGCGGTCGGCCCGCGCGAGGTGACGGAGGAGTCGATCCGCCAGCACCCGCTGCTCGCTCCGCTCAACCTCTATCGCGACGAGCTCGACTCGCTCATCGAGAAGAAAGCCACCATCGCGTCGACCGCGGAGACCCTGCTGTGAGCAAGACCTCCCCCGCCGGTGACGCGCCACCCGACCACTACGACGTCGTCGTGATCGGCAGCGGACCGGCCGGCCACAAGGCGACCATCCAGGCCGCGAAGGCGGGGCGCAGCGTGCTGCTGGTCGAGCGCGAGACCAGCGTCGGCGGCGCCTGCGTCCATCGCGGCACCATCCCGAGCAAGACGCTGCGCGAGGCGGCGGTCTATCTCTCCGGGTACCGCGAGCGCAACATTTACGGCGCCTCGTATTCGGTGAAGCAGAACATCACGATGCAGGACCTGCTGCACCGCACCGAGCACGTGATCAAGAACGAGATCGACGTGACCTACCACAAGCTCAAGCGCAACGGGATCGAGGTGATTCCGGCGCGCGCCTCTTTCGTCGACGCCCACACCGTCCGCCTCGCCTATGTGGATGGGCAGGGCACGCGCAACGTGACGGCCGACAAGATCGTCATCGCCACCGGCACGGTCACGGCGCGCGACTCTCACATTCAGTTCGACGGCGAGCGCATCTTCACGAGCGACGATATTCTCACCCTCAAGGGGATGCCGAAAACGCTGGCCGTGGTCGGGGCCGGCGTGATCGGCATCGAGTACGCCACCATCTTCGGCATTCTCGGGGTCAGGGTCACGGTCATCGACAAGCGGCCCCAGCTTCTGTCGTTCGTCGACCAGGAAATCACCGATTCCCTGGTCCATCAGATGCGCCAGAACCGGGCGACCATGCGGCTTGGCGAGGATGTCACCAACGTCGAGCCGTTCATGGAGAACGGACACCCCCGGGTGCGCATCATCCTCAAGAGCAAGAAACAGATCGTCGCCGACAAGG
>CAYRQC010000104.1:0-4409 GCA_964426265.1 uncultured Phycisphaerales bacterium
ATCGGGATCACTTCCTTCGGCGTCTCGAGCACGACGTCGACCTCGCGGCCTTGGTAGGTGCGCCAATAGGAGACGGCGTAGCCGCGGCCGGAGTAGCGGCAGCGGCGCAGCAGCTCGAGCGTCACCCATTGCTCCAGCAGCGCGCCGCCATGGACGTCGACCAGCGTGCGATCGATCGCCCAGCCGGTGGCGGCGTTGCGGACACCGAGATCGAAGAAGAGGAACTTCGAGGTGGTCTGGATGCGCCGGCGAGTGGTGCCACCGTACGCGGGAATCCGGTAGCCGACGAAGGTGTCGGTGAGCACCTCGTAGTGGCTGTTGATCGTCGCGGCGGCGATGCCGGTCGTGCGCGAGAGGCCGGCGACGTTCACGATCTGGCCGCTCTCCTGTGCCGCGAGCTGGAGGAAGGCCGCGAACGCGCCGACGTCGCGGACGACCGCTTCTTGCCGGATCTCCTCCTGGAGGTAGGTGTCGGCGTAGGCCGTCAAGGTGGCGACGCGCTCGTCGCGCGCGGCGGTGGCGAGGCCGGGAAGATCGCCGTACAGCAGCCGCTGCTCGAGCGTCGCGGCCGGGAAGCCGGCGGCCTCGCCTTCCGGCAGTGGAAGCGGCAGGATCGCCGATTCTCTGGCATCGGTGCGCTCGCTCGTCGTGAGGGGAAAGAGCTCGAAGACGTGCGCGCGGCCGGGCAGCAGGTTCGCCGAGGAGCGACGCAGGCGGCGAGCCGACGAGCCGGTGAGCAGGAACTCGAACTGCTTCGGTTTCTTGTCGGCGAGGAACTGCACCTCCTCGAGCAGCGCCGGGACCTTCTGGATCTCGTCGATCAGGATCGTGCGACGGCTGCGGCCGAGCGCCTCCAGCTCGCCGAGGAGCTGACCGGGGTGGCGCTCGTAGCGCAGTCGCACGCGCGGATCCTGGAGATCGATGACGAGCGGGTCGTCCCCCGCCACCCGCGACAGCAGCGTCGACTTGCCGGTCTGGCGAGCGCCCAGCACGACGCGGACCTTGCCGCGAGAGCTGGGGGCCGTCAGGGAGACTTCGAGAGCCCTCGTAAAAGTCTTCATGGTAGCTGTGGATTTTACATGAATATCCACAACTAGGTGTCGATCTTTATGTAACGCGGGCGCCTCTCCCCTCTCACTCTTCCCGCTCGGCCGCGTCTCCCAGCGCCTCCTCCGCGCGTCGCTTCACCCCGCGCAGGTCGATCTTGCCGGTGCCGAGCATGGGCAACGCGTCGACCTTCACGAAGTGGTCGGCGCGCGGGAGGAAAAGGTTCGGCAGGCCGGCGGCGGTGAGCTTCGCGAGCAGATCGGGGACGCGCTCGGCTGCCAAGGTGTGGAGCACGGCGAGCCGCTCGCCCTTCTTCTCGTCGGGCAACGCGGTGACGGCGAAGGTCGGGACCACCACGCCGGCGGCGCGCTGCAGCTCTTCTTCGAGGCGACCGTGCGGGACCATCTCGCCGCCGATCTTGCTGAAGCGCGACAGGCGGTCGGTGATCTGGAGGAAGCCGTCGTCGTCGAGCCGCGCGAGGTCACCGGTGACATACCAGCCAACGCGCAGCACCTTCTCGGTGAGATCGGGGCGACCGAGGTAGCCCTGCATCACGTTGGCGCCGCGCACCAGCAGAAGTCCTTGCTCGCCGGGTGGCAGCCGTGCGTGGGTTTCGGGATCGACGACGCGCACGGTGACGCCGGGCAGCGGCTGGCCGACGTAGCCACGCCGCCAGCCCGGCTGCCAGAAGCCGGGCGCGCGGAAGTCGTGGGTGCTCGCCGCGATCACCGGCGCGCACTCGGTCGCGCCATAGCCTTCGAGCGGCCGGATGCCGAAGTGATCCTCGAACGCGTTGGCGAGCGATTCGGAGAGCTTCTCCGCACCGGCGAGCACGAGCCGCAGGCTGCCGAACTGCGCGGGCGTGCAGCGGCGGAGATAGATCGAGAGGAGCGTCGGTGTCGCAAGCAGGAAGGTGACGCGGAAGCGCTCGATCAGGCCGCCGATCGCGGGCGCGTCGATCGGGCTCGGATGGAAGATCGTCGCGAGCCCGAGGCACGCGGGGAACCAGAGCGTCGCGGTGTAGCCGAACGAGTGGAAGAGCGGCAGGATGCCCAGGATCCGGTCATCCGACGTCGTCCGGAACGCCTGGCGGAGCCCCGCGACGTTGGCGTCGATATTGAAGTGCGAGAGCATCACGCCCTTGGGTTCGCCGGTCGAGCCGCTGCTGAAGATCACCGTCGCGAGGTCGTCGACGACGACCGGACGGCGCGCGCCGCACGTGCGCTCGATGGTCCGAAGCGGGGCGAAGAGCGCGAGCAGCAGCGCCTTGCAGCGGGCGCCGCGCGAGATCGACCGCAGCCGCTCGTCGAGGAAGAGCGGCGTCACGCCGGCCGGCAGCTCGCACTTCGCTTTCGCCAGGAACTCGGCGCTGGTCAAGACGAAGCGCAGATCCGATTGCTTCGCGGCGGAGGTCATCGCGGCGGCGCCCGCGGTCCAGTTGAGGTTGACGCTCGCGCGGCCGGAGAAGGCGAGCGCGAGGTTGGCGAGTGCGGCGCCGATCGACGGGGGCAGGAGGATGCCCACGCGCTCGTCGCCACCGAGCGTCTCACGGAGTGCACGGGCCAGCGCGATCGCGCCGGTTGCGGCCCGCAGCCGCGAGACCTTCGCCGTATTCACATCGGCAAAGAGCCGCCGCCACGGTCGCGCTCGCACACTGCGGAGGAACGTGTGGTGGAGCGGTCGGCGATCGGGCTTGCGCGCACGGCCCGCCTCCTCGG
Source organism: uncultured Phycisphaerales bacterium (assembly GCA_964426265.1). Classification (GTDB taxonomy): domain Bacteria; phylum Planctomycetota; class B15-G4; order B15-G4; family SIAN01; genus SIAN01. The sequence continues at coordinate 2,766 of CAYRQC010000104.1, forward strand.
AGAGCTCCTGCACCGCTTGTCGCACGGCTTGGATCGGCGTCGCCGACGGCAGCGGCGCGCCGAACGAGACCTGCACGGGATAGGGGAGCCGCTCGGGCAGCTTGGTCACGAATCGGCCGTCCGCGAAGCTGAAGATGCTCCCCCACACTCCATCGAGATGGACCGGGATGATCGGGACCGCGCGCCCCTTCGCGATCCGCTCGAGTCCACGCCGGAACGGATTCAGCAGGCCATTGCGCGTGATCTGGCCTTCGGCAAACACACAGACCAAGTGACCATCGTCGAGGTGCTTGCCGGCATCACGAAAGGCCCGCAGGATCAGCCGTGGCCCCCCCGCCGAGCTGATCGGGATCGCGCCGAGCCAGCGCAGCACACGACCGACGACGCGCCGCTCGAAGAACGACGCGTCGACGATGAAGCGCACCGGCCGGTCGAGGCTCGCGATGACGAGCAGGCCGTCCACGAATGACACATGGTTGGGCACCAGCAGCGCGCCGCCCCGTTCCGGCACGTGGTCGCGTCCGTGGACGCGCATCCGATAAAGCGTGTGGGTCAACAGGAAGAGGACGAAGCGGATCAGCGCCTGCGGCGCGCGCGCGGTTGCCACGGCGCCGCCAATCAACAGCAGCAGCCCCGCGACGCCGAAGATCGCGCGCGTCGAGAGGCCGGCCTTCGCGAGCCCGGTCGCCGTCGCCGCGCCCGCGCCGATCCCCGCGTAGACGAAGGCGTTCGCGAGCGCGATCACGGCTCCGCGCCGCGCCGCCGGTGCCCGCCATTGCAACAGTGCATTCAGCGGGACCAGCAGCAGTCCGCCGAAGAGCCCGAGCAGCGTGAGCCAACCGAGCGTCCCGAAGCTGCCGAAACTGGTGAACGCGAGCGCAAGGCAGGTAGCCGCCATCAGCAGCGCGCCGAGCGGCAGCAAGCCGATCTCGACCTTGCGCGCCGAGACACGCCCCGCCGCCACGCTGCCGAACCCGACACCGACGGCGAGCAGCGCGAGCGGCAGGCTCGCCAGCGACTCGCGCAGTCCCAGGCGGCTCGACGCATCAACCAGCACGTTCTGGCCAAGCAGCTTCGAGATGCCCCAGAACGCCACGCTGCCCGCCACCGCGCCGATCAGCAGGCGATCACCGCGCAGCGCGCGCCATGCACCGCCGATCGTCGCAGTGAACGACTCGGGCGCCGCGGCCGGCGCGACCTCGGGAATCCGCCGCGCCGCGACGAAGCCGATCGCCGCGAGGACCATGAGCAGCAGCGCTCCGACCCACGGATCGCGCTGCGTCCACTCCGCGAGCGGCCCCGCCGCCGCGCAGCCGCCGACGATCGCGATGAAGGTCGAGAGCTCGAGCCGGCCGTTCGCCTCCGAGAGCTGCGCGTGGTCGACCAGCTCCGGCAGCACGCCGTACTTCGCCGGGCTGAAGAGCGCCGACTGCACACCGATCGCCGCGACGATCACGAGCAGCGGCAGCTCCGCCGACGGCGCCAACGCGAGTGCCGCGGTTGCGACCGCGAGCAGCCCCACGAGCAACCGCGCCATCGCCCGCAGCAACGCCGGCTTGGCGAATCGATCGGCCAGCCACGCGGCCGGCACACACGCCAACGCCATCGGCGCGATGCCGACCACGAAGGTCAGACCAGCCTTGG
>CAYRQC010000105.1:0-2993 GCA_964426265.1 uncultured Phycisphaerales bacterium
GAGCGCGAGCTGCGCGAAGTAGCGGGCGGCGTCGCCGACGGCTCCGGCGGCGAGCCGCGCGCACGTCGCGTCGAGCACGGCTTCGAGATAGCCGAGCACCTCCGCACGGCTCGGCAGCAGCAGCTCCCAGCGGGAGTCGTGCGCAACCGCCGACGAGTCGAAGAGTGCATCGGCATCGGCGCGCAGCGACGGTCGCGTGATCGGAGCGTGGAGGTCGCTGCCGTGATCGTGGCGCCGGCACCAGCGCTCCTGGAACCAGCCGACGTGGCCGAGCTCCCAAAGTGGCGGATTCACGATCGCGAGCTGCGGGACGCGCAGTTGCTCGTCGGAGAGATCGGCGACCAGCGCGAGCAGGCGGGCGCGCGCGTCGCAGAGCATCTCGATCAGCGCGGCGCCATCGGGCTGCGCCATCACCCACCCTCCGGCGCGAAGAGGCTCTCGCTGAAGAGGCGGGCGCGATCGAACCACTGTCCCGCGACCTTGAAGCACCCCGCCCGCGCCAGCTCCGCGATCTCGGCCGGCGAGTACTTGTAGGAGTTCTCGGTGTGGATCGCCTCGCCCTTGGCGAAGGTGATCTCGCGATCGAGCAGCCCGAGCCGCACCCGCTGATCGCGCACGCTGTCGAGCCACATTTCGACGCGGCCGGCCTCCTCGTTCCAGAGCGCGCGATGGCGGAAGCCGGCGAGATCGAAGTTGGCCTCGAGCTCGCGATTGGCGCGCGCCAGCAGGTTGAGATTGAAGCGTGCGGTGACGCCCGCCGCGTCGTCGTAGGCCGGCTCGAGCCGAACACGTTCCTTCCGCAGGTCGATGCCGACGACGAGCCGGTCGTCCGCGCCCAAGATCGCGCGCACGCGGCCGAGAAACGCGGCCGCCTCGTCGCGATGGAAGTTGCCGACGTTGCTGCCGAGCCAGAGCACGAGCTTGCTGCCGGGCGCGACCAGCGGCAGGCGCGCCAGCCCCTCGGCGTACTCGGCGGTGATCGCCACCACTTCGAGCTGCGGGTAGCGCGCGATCAGCTCGCGCGCGCTGGCGGCGAGCGCGGCGGGCGAGATGTCGATCATCACGTAGCGCACGGTCGGCTGGCGGCGCAGCAGCGCTTCGATGATGTGGCGCGTCTTCGCCGCGCTGCCGCTGCCGAGCTCGATCAGCGTCGCCCCGCGCGGCGCCTGCGCGACGATCGCGTCGGCATGGTCGGCGAGCAGCTCATCCTCGGCGCGCGTGACGTAGTACTCGGGCGTCGCGCAGATCTCCTCGAAGAGGCGCGAGCCTTCCGCGTCGTAGAACCAGCAGCAGGAGAGGCGCTTCTGCGGCGCGGCGAGGCCACGCGCGACATCGTCGGCGAGCCGCACGAACGGGAGCTGCTCCTCGGCGCCGAGCTCGACGCCGAGCGCGTCCAGCCGTTCGCCGCTCCGCAGATGGGGCCGCGCGCGACCGGGAAAGAGCTCTTCGAGGAGGCTCGCGAGCGCGTCGCGCTCCCGCTCGCGCGTCACCAGCGGCGCGAGCTTCGCCGACCAGCGCGCGAGCAGCGCGAGGAAGGCCGGCTCTTCCTCGCAGCGGCAGAGCAGCCGCGCGAGCGCCGCGTCGTCGCCCGGCTCGAAGTAGCCCGGGTAGCTCTCGCCGAGCGTGCCGATCACGCCGGCGATCCGCGACGAGAGCACCGGGACGCCACACGCGATCGCCTCGACCAGCACGTTGGCGCCGCCCTCCGCGTGCGACGAGATCACCGTGAGCCGCGAGCTCGCGAGGAGCTGGAGCGAGCGCGCATGGGAGAGCACGCCGAGCCAGCGGTAACGCGGGTTGCTGGCCTGCTCGGCGAGCGCGGCGTCGCGCATCGCGTCGGTCAGCGCCTCGCCGGCGTGGAGCACGCGCACGCGCGAGTGCGCCGCGAGTCGGCGCGCCGCGAGAGCGGTCCGGAACGGATCCTTCACGTCGCGCAGATGGCCGATCACCGAGACATCGAAGGTGACCGCGGCCGCTCTATCCGACGTGATGTCGAGCCCATCTGCGGCCAGTGCCAGTCGGGTGCGCGGCGGCGCCGCCGATTGGCGGACGACGCGCGTCTTGCGGCGTACCGGCTCGGCGAGCTCGCGCAATGCCTCGGGCTGCAACGCCACGACGCGATCGGCGCGCGCGAGCGTCTCCTGCGTGACGCGGCTCTCGTGGACGTCGCCGTAGAGGTCGGTGCCCGCCAGCAGCACGACGACGGGCGCGGTCTGGTGCGCCGCTCGGAACCGGTCGACCGACGCCGCGCTCTTCCACGCGTGCAGCGCGAGCAGCGCGTCGGCCGGCCGGCCGCTCCATTCCTCTTCCAGTGCGACGTGGTGGCCGAGCGAGCGCAGCAGTCCCGCCCAGCGCAGCGCGGTGATCCGGTTGCCCTTGCACGAGTGACGCGGGCACGGCGTCACGATGCAGAGCGAGAGCGGCGCGGCGGAATCGAAGGGCGGGGGCGGCATGACGCGGTGGATGATACGAGGCGTCGCGCGCGCACTTCAGCGGGGCGCGATCTTGAACTTCAACCGGTGGACGACGTCGCGCGCGAGGTCGTACGCAGCGCGGCTCGAAGTGTCGGCCGCGACCAGCAGCCAGGCGAGGTGGGGGAAGGTCTCGGCGTGGGGTGGTGCGTGCATCTCATTGCCGACGCGCACGCAAAGGCCCGCTTCCATCCACGGGCCTCGGGTGGTCAGGCGACTGTCGACCGCGGAGAACGCCTGGATCATCGTCGTGGCCGGCACCTTGCGGACGACGCCCTCGACGTACGAGCACTGGTAGGCGAGTGCGTGGAAGCGCCCGCGATCGGCGTCACGCGGCCCCACGTCGCGTCCGAGCGCGACTTCGATGGCGAGCGCGAACGGATCGCGCCCGGTCGCCCACTCGAAGAGGCGCCAGAGCCCGGCGTCCTCGCCGAGTCGGCCGTTGACCTCGATCACGCGAGCGCTGGCTCCGTCGGCGCGCATCTCGATCGAGAAACCGGCGGCGTCGAGCCCGAGCGCGAG
>CAYRQC010000106.1:0-12663 GCA_964426265.1 uncultured Phycisphaerales bacterium
TCGAGCGCCCGCAGTGCCCGCTCCGCCTCGGCGAGCAGATTCGCACCGCGCTGTCGGTTCGCCGGATCGACCACCGTTGGTGCGCGCCCTTGCAAGGCCGCATCCTGGCCGAGCAGCGAGCGTGCCTGCTTGAAGAGCGCCGACGCCTTCTGCTCTGCCGCCTCATCGCGGATCGCGCGCCGCGGATCGGGTCGCGTGGAGGATGTGGCATCCGTTGTCGCATCGCTGATGGCAGCGCCACCACTCGCATAGCCAAGCTGTAGCAATACTGTCGTTTCCGCCGCGGTCGGCGATCGCTCACCTTGCCAATCGAGCGGCGCATGTTCGGCGATCAAAGCCGTCAGCCGCTCGCCGAGCTTGCGCGAGAGCTCCGGCTGCTCGCCGCCGAGGTCGCGCTCCTCGCGTGGATCGGACGTGAGATCGAAGAGCTCGTCGAAACTGCCGCGCACGAGCTTGCGATCGCGCCAGACGATCGCCGTCAGTGGCTGCCATCCGTGCGAATGGAGTGGCATCCACGTCGAAAGCAATAGCGGCAGCGGATCCGCCGCGCTCGCGTCGATGGACGACGGCGGCAGCGGCGGCAACCGAACGTCGGGAAACGCATCCGCACCGAGATCGAGCAGCGCGACGAGCGTCGGCACGACCTGCGCATTGCTCACCGGTGCCGTGACGACACTTCCCGCTGCCACTCCGGGTCCGCGCAACAACAGCGGCACCCGCATCGTCGCATCGTGCAGCAGGAAACCGTGCGTCTCCTCGCCGTGCTCACCGAGTGCTTCGCCGTGATCGGCAGTGACCAGCTCGATCAAGCTTCCGGAGCTGCTGGTGCCTCTCTCCTTGCCATCCTTGCCGGCGTCGCCGGCGCCGCCACTGCCGTCGCCACCCCCGCCGCTACCCCCGCTCGTCACGCGACCGCGCTCCACCAACCGCGCGTGCAGCCGCGCCAGCTCGGCATCGCAAGCCGCGATCTCGCCGTCGTAGGAATCGGACAGCTCGCGATCGAACGGCGCCGGCGCCTGGTGCGGCGCATGCGGGTCGTAGAGGTGGATCCAAAGAAAGAAGGGCGCGCCCGCCGGGAGCTGATCGAGCCAACGCAGCGCGGCATCGATCACTTGCGAGGCGGGACGCTGAACGACCTCGGGCGTCATTCCGAGCGCCGTGGGCTGCGGCGCGTCATAGGTCGCAAAGCCTTGCGCGAGCCCGAAGCGCGCGTCGAGCACGAAGCTCGCCACGAACGCCGCCGTCGTCCAGCCGCGCGCGGAGAGCACCTCGGCCAACGTCGTCGCGGCCGACCCGAGTACATAGAGGCCGTTGTCGCGCACTCCGTGTGCACTCGGATAGACGCCGGTCAGGATGGTGGTGTGTGAAGGCAGTGTGATCGGTGCGGCGCACCAGGCGTGATCGAACCGGGTCCCCGTCCGCGCCAGCTCGTCGAGGAACGGCGTCCGCGCCCCCGCGTGGCCGTAGCAACCGAGCCGATCGGCACGCGTGGTATCGAGCGTGACCAACAGCACATCCGGTCGCCGACTCGTCGATTGCAGCTCCGCGCGAGTGGCCGGATCGCGCGCGGCATCGCGTTCCCTACAACCCGACTGCTCGAGCAGCGCCAACGACGCGAGCACAACCACCACACCGATCGGCCCCGCCCGCAAGCTGATCAGCGCGCGGGTCGCACTCGCCGCGTTCACCGCCCTCACCGCCCCTCCATCGCCCGCCGCACGGCGCGAATGCCCTCCGGCACCAGCTCCTCGTCGCTGATCGGTTTGGGCGGCCGCGGGTGGTTGTTCAGAAAGTCGAGCTGCTTTTGCACCTCCAGCCGCCGCTTCTGAAGCTCGGCTAGATCGGCTGCACTCTGGCCCTCGCACTTGGCCTGCTCGTCGAGCCACCAGGCGGCGGCCGGCCAGTCGCGCGTCGCCATCGTGTACTCGGCGAGCCACCTCCAGCCGGCGAGCGACCGCCGGTCGATATGGACGACTTTCTCCATCTCGCGCAGCCCCCACTTCGGGTGGCCGCCGCGCTCATAGGCGTGGCCAAGGTTGTAGTGGGCGGCCGCATTGGAGAGATTCGCGAGAATGACCCGTTCGAGCACGGTCGCGGCAGCAGCCCACTCTTCGAGCCCGATCAGCACCGGCCCGAGCAACGTGTCGAGGTTCGGGTCGCCGGCGTAGCTCACGCGCAGCTTGGCCAGGATCGCCTTCGCGTCCTCGAGGAGCTTGATCCCTTGCGCGCGGCGCGTCGCCGTCAGGGTGGGGTGGGTCGCTTGTGCCTGGCTGCCGTCGGTGCCGAGCAACACCGACGAGTCGCGCGTGTTCGCGACCACCTGGTCGAACTGATCGAGATCGTCGAGGCGCTCCTTCGCGTCGGGCAGCGTCGCATCCCACGGATCGCCGCCCGGCGAGGCGTGGGCGTAGCCGAGCGATTGGATTGCCTGTGCATCCTCGGGCGAGAGCACACCGACTTCCTCCCAGTGCAGCGACGGGTGCTCTTGCGTCAAGCCTTCGAGCCGCTGGCGCAGCGCTGCCGTCCGCTCGGGGTTGGTCTCGACGTTGCTGACTTCGTTGGGGTCGTCGGCCAGCGAGTAGAGCTCGGGACACCGCGTCTCGATCAGCTTCCATCCCTTCCAGACCACACCGCGCAGCGGATACCAGCGGTGGGCATAGAAGGGCGTCAGGCTCTCGAAATAGATCGCGCGCTCGTCGTCACCGTCGGCGTCGCGCGGCGGCAGCAGTGGCGTGCGCGCATCGGGGAGCAGCGCGCGCCCGACGCCGAGCCGCTCGAGCAGCGTCGCCGCGAGATCGACATTGGAGACTGGCGTGGTGACGCGCGAGCCGGGCGCCACTCCCGCCGGCGCCGGCGCGACCACCAGCGGGACGCGCATCGTCGTCTCGTAGGTGAAGATGCCGTGCGTGTCCTCGGCATGCTCGTGCAACCCCTCGCCGTGGTCGGCGGTGACGGCGACCAGCAAGCCATCGGTGAGCTTGCGCTCCCCCAACCGCTGCGTGACGCGCGCCAGCTGTGCATCACAGAAAGCAATCTCGCCGTCGTACTCCTGACCGGACGGCGGCTGATAACCGGCCGGTGGCTTGTAGGGATAGTGCGGATCGTAGTAGTGAACCCAGATGAAGAAGCGGTCGGCCGGCTGCAGCGTGTCGATGTAGCGAAGCGCGGCGTCGGTCACCTCGCCCGCCGAGCGCTCAACCACCTTCCACGTCTGGCCGACGCGCGAGGCATCGGGTTGGTCATAGAGATCGAAGCCCTGGTTCAAGCCCCAGCGTGCATCGAGGATGTAGCAACCGATGAACGCGCCAGTCTTGAAGCCCGCTTCCTTCAACACCTCAGGAAGCAGTCGCGCCTTCGCGCTCACGGTGAACGCGCCGTTCTCGCGGATGCCGTGCGCACACGGATAGACGCCGGTCAGGATCGAGGTGTGGGACGAAAGAGTGATCGGCGCCGAGCACCACGCGTGGTCATAGACGACCCCCTGCGCCGCGAGCGCATCGAGGCAGGGCGTGCGCGCCACCGCGCTGCCGTAGCAGCCGAGATGGTCGCGGCGCGTCGTGTCGAGCGTCACCAGCAGGAGGCTCTTCGGCGGCGCGCCCGACGAGAGGCCGAGCTTCGCGCCGGCTGCGAATCCGGCCGTTGACCCGGTCGCCGAGCCAGCGCCGCCCTCCCCACCGCAACCTCCCGTGAGGAGTAGCGCGAGCAGTGCAACCAGCGCCACCAACCCACGGTTCGCGCCGGCGACCGCAACACCACGACGGTCGCGCGTCACTTGCCATCTCCCGCGCGCGGCGCGGCCGCCTCGATGGCAGCGAGCCGCGGCCGCTCGGGCGTGAGCTCCGCTTCGGTCACGGGCTCCGGCCCCCGCGGCTTCGCGCCGCTCGCATCGAGCTCCTTCTGGACGCGCGCGCGCGCCGTGCAGCCGTTCGCGAGATCACCCTCGCCCTGACCCGGGAGCTTCGCCAGCTCATCGAGCCACCACGCGGCGGCCGGCCACTCCTTGCGGGTCACACTCATCTGCACGAGCCAGCGATGGCCCTGGAGCGAACGCGGCTCGACGAAGAGCGCCTTCTCCATCTCGCGCACGCCCCAGTCGCCGTGCTCCGTGTTCGCGTAGGCCACGGCGAGGTTGTAGCGCAGCGGCATGTTGCGCGGCGATTTGAGGAGCGCCCGCTCGTGCGGTGCGACGGCCGCCGCGAAGTCGCCGGTGTTGATCGCGATCGACGCCTCGATCTGGTCGAGGAAGGGGTCGTCCGGGTTCGCGGCGCGGATCGTGAGGAGCTTGCCGCGCGCCTCCTCGAGAAGCTGCGTCCCGCGCGCCTGCTCGTCGGGCGCGAGCGGCGGGCGGCGGCCAGTGCGCAGCCCGACGTCGAGCTTCAGCACGCGGTTGGCGTCGAAGAGGAGCTTCTCGATCGCGTCGAGCGCTGCGATATCGCCGATCCGCTCCTTGGCATCAGGAAGCTTCGGGTCGAACGGATCGCCGTCGAGCCCGGCTGCCGTGTAGCCGAGCTCGGCGAGCTTGCTCGCGTCCTCGCTGGTGATCGTGCCCCGCGACTCCCAGCCGAGCGCCGCGTGCTCTTGCGCGAGCGCGACCAGTCGCGTCGCCATCCTCTCGCCAAGCGCCGCCTCCGCCGGCAGCAGGTTGGTGAGCTCGCCGGGATCGGCGGCATCCGCGACGCGATAGAGCTCGGGGCGCGGTGACTCGATGTACTTCAGCCCCTTCCAGACGATCGCGCGCTGCGGATGCCAGCGGTGGGCGAAGTAGGGCGTCAAGGTTTCGAGGTAGAGGGCGCGGTCGTCGTCGCGCCACGAATCGTCGAGGGACGGCTCGACGGCGGGCAGGGTCGGTGTGCGCGCGTCGGGAAGCGCGGCGCGATCGAGGCCGAGCCGCTCGAGCACGCTCGCCGCGAGATCGGCGGTCGAGACCGGCGTTCGCACCCGCGTACCTGGCGGCGTGCCCGGCGGCGGTGGTGCGAGTGCGAGTGGCACGTGCATCGTCGCGTCGTAGAGGAAGTTGCCGTGGGTCAGCTCGCCGTGGTCGCCGTGCGACTCGCCATGGTCGGCGGTGATGACGGTGAGGAGGCCGTCGGTGAGACCGCGCGCCTGCAGGCGATCGAGGATGCGACGCGCCTGCAGATCGCAGCGAGCGATCTCGGCGTCGTAGTCGTCGCAGCCAGGCTGCAGCTCGCCCGGAAGTGCCTCGTGCGGCGCGTGCGGGTCGTAGTAGTGCACCCAGAGGAAGAAGCGCTGGTCGGGCTTCAGCGTGTCGATGAACCGGAGCGCCGATTCGGTGACCATGGGCGCGGGGCGCTCGATGACGTTCCAACCGAGACCGACTTGCGAGGGATCGGGGGCTTCGTAAGCGTCGAAGCCCTGGTTCAGCCCGAACTTCGCGTCGAGGATGAAGGTGCCGACGAACGCGCCCGTCTTGAAGCCGGCGTCGTGCAGCACCTCGGAGAAGAGGCGAGCGGTGGCATCGACGCGGAAGATCGCGTTGTCACGCACGCCGTGGGCGGATGGATAGACGCCGGTGAGGATCGAGGTGTGCGAGGGCAACGTGACCGGCGCCGGCGCGTAGGCGTGCTCGTAGAGGACACCGCGGCCGGCGAGTGCATCGAAGCCGGGCGTGCGCGCCGACTTGCTTCCGTAGGCACCGATGCGATCAGCGCGCGTCGTGTCCCAGGTGAAGAGGAGGAGGCTTTTCGAGAATGGCGCGGCGGGCGCGATTGCGGCGGGCTCGATTGCTGCAGCCGGCGGCGATCGGCCCACACCGGCAATGGATGCAACGAGCGGTGCGCCGAACAGCCCACCCACCAGTACGCCGAGCGCGGTCCAACGGGCGCCGCTCATGCACCGCCCTCGAGGTCGCGCAGGAAGAGCATCACGTCATCGGCTCCTGGCTCGCGCAGGCGGCCGAAGTGGTCGTGCAGACGTAGCCAACGTGAGTAGAGCAGGTCGTACATCTTGGTCTCGCCCGGCCGCGGTTGGACGATCCGCCGATCGCGCGCCGCCATCGTGGCGACCGCCTCGTCGACCGTCGCGCAGCCGCGCGGACCGCCTGCCGCGACCGCGCCGAAAATTGCCGCGCCGAGCGCGCAGACCTCGCCGGTCGCGACGCGCGCGATGCGCCTTCCGGTGATGTCGGCCAGCAACTGCAGCACGAGCTCGTTCTTCTCCGCGATTCCGCCGCACACCACCACCTCGTCGACCGGCAGACCGTGCGATACGAAGCTCTCGATGATCTTGCGGGTCGAAAAGGCGGCACCTTCGATGAGCCCTCGATAGAGCTGCTCGGGACGGGTCGCGTGGGTCAGCCCGACGATCAGCCCGGTGAGCCGCGGTTCGACGAGCACCGAACGGTTGCCGTTCCACCAATCGAGCACCAGCAGGCCGCTCTTGCCGGCAGGCAGCGCGGCCGCGCGGTGGGCGAGGTCGGCGTGGACGCGCGGCTGATCGGCCGATGGCGTGCCGAGCAGCCGCTCGACATACCAATCGAAGGTGTCGCCGAACGCGGCCTGCCCCGCCTCGTAGCCGTAGAAGCCCGGCAGGATCCCATCGGCGACGACGCCCTGGATGCCCGGGACGAGCACTTCGCGGCGGTCGATCAACATGTGGCAGGCGGAGGTGCCGAGGATCGCGACCAGGACGCCGCTGGTGGTGACGCCGGCGCCGGCGACCGCGGCGTGGGCATCGATGATCGCTGCCGAGACGGGCGTGCCGATCGGGAGCGCGAGGCGACTCGCCCAGGCCCCGGTGAGGCCGCCGACCGCGGTGCCGGCTGCGACCACGGGTGCCGCCGCTTTCGTCTCGAAGAAGTCGGCGAGGCGCGGATCGAGGCGCGCGAGGAAGGCGCGCGAGGGCGGACCGCTCAACGCGTGCCAGAGACCCTTGTAGCCGGCCGCGCAGGCGCCGCGGGCGAGACGACCGGTGAGCTCTGCGACGACCCAGTCGCTCGCCTCGACGAAGTGGGCGGCGGCGGCGTAGACGGCGGGCGCGTGGACGAGAGTCTCCCACGCTTTGGGCAGCAGCCACTCGGACGAGATCGTTCCGCCGTAGCGCGCGAGCCACGGCTCGCCAGCGTCGCGCGCGAGGCGGTTGATCGCGGCGGCCTGTGCGTTGGCACCGTGGTGTTTCCAGAGCTTGACCCACGCGTGCGGTTCATCACGGAAGCGCGGATCTTCGCAGAGCGGCGCGAGCGTCGCGTCGATCGGCAGCATGGTGCACGCGGTGAAGTCGAGGCCGATGCCGACGACCTCGTCGCCACGCGCGTTCGCCGCAGCGAGGGCCGCGCGCGTCGCGACGGTCAGGCTGTCGAGATAGTCGCGCGGAGCCTGCAGCGCGAAGTCGGGAGGAAGGCGGACGGGAGTAGCACGGGCACCGTTGCTGCGCGGAGTGTCAGCAGCACGGTCGGGCAGCGTCTCCTCGATCACCCCGGGCGCGTAGGCAGAGCTGCCGCGGCCGACCGGCTCGCCGCTCGCCACCTCCACGAGCAGCGCGCGAACCGACTCGGTGCCGAAGTCGAGGCCCAGGGCGAGTCGGCGCGGAGTGGTCATCCGATCGTCGGCGGCGGGATGAGTGGCGGGTCAGCGGCCATCACCGGCCGGCGGTGGGATCGGCTCCGCGGCGGTCGGCGGCGGGATGGGCGCATGGCTCTCCGGCTCGGCCTTGCCGTCGCGCGGGTCGAGGATGAGGTAGGGCCATTGGCCGAGATCAAGGGTGATGCCATAGCGCGACAAGACGTCGGTACCGATCAGGAGATCGGCGTTCGGGATGCGGCGCTCGATGACGAGCACTGGAAACTTCTCGATCTCCTCGGTGGCGAGCGAGAGACGATCGATCGTCCCGGCGCGCAGGGCCCCCACGCCGACCGACGTGTCGCGGTGGAGCGGGAGGGCGCTGCGGTCGTAGGTGACGTTCAATCGATCCGCCAGCTCCTTGCCGACGAGCGTCTCGGCGGAGCCGGTATCGATCAAGGCCTCGCAAGTGATGCCGTTGATGCGAACGGTCGCGTGCAGCTCGCCACCCGGCGCGATCCGCAGCGGAATCGGGATCTGGCGGGCGCGCGCGATGCGCGGGCGATCGGCCGTGAACTCGTGCCGAGCCCAGTCGATGCCGAGACACTGGCCGCGGAAGAAGCCGGTGCCGAGGACGCCGCGCACGACGACGCCGAGATCGGCGAGCGCGGGACGATCGGAGAGCCCTTCGACGACGTAGACCGTGAGGTTGCGCCGGCCGAGCGTGGCGACCTCGAGGAACGGGAGCTTCGCCGCGAAGTGGGTGAACTGCATGCGCGGGTCGTCGATCAGCTCGTGCGCGAGGCCGAGCTCCTTCGTGAGCCGGGGATCGAGCATCGTGTACTCACCAGCGCCGGTGTCGATCAGGAACCAGGCGCGCTGGTCATTCGGAAGGCGGCCCTCGACGAGCGGCAGGCCGCCGAGGAGCTGCAGCTCGACGCGGGTCTCGGCCGCGGACGTCGACTGGCCCACGTGTTCCGCACTGCCATCCAGCACGCAGCTCGCGCCAGCGAGCAGCCCGACCGCCATCCATCGACGAACTCGCATCACTAGCTCCCCGAACCACCCCGCCATCGGGCGGCGCGCCGTCACGACGCTCCGCCCATCCAACCATCTTCCGAGGGGCAGCCGCGCGGTCAACCCGGCGCAGCGCGCGGTGGGCGCAGCGCGCGGCCGGCGCGGCGCGACCGCAACCCGGCACAACGGCACCACTCCTGCAAGTGCCATGATGCGGCGGGAGATCCTTCATGAAGCGATTGAGCGGCTACTTCGTCCGGGGGCTGGTCGTCCTGCTGCCGATCGTGACGACGATCTGGGTGCTGACCAACGTCTTCAAGAAGATCGACGACGCCTTCCCGTTCCCGGCACCGGGGCTCGGGTTCGCGCTGGCGATCGGGGTCGTGCTGCTGATCGGGTGGCTCTGCTCGATGATCCTCGGGCGCTGGATCGAGCAGCTCACCGACTGGGCGATGAGCGAGATTCCACTCGTCGGGTCGATCTACGGCACCGTGAAGGACGTCCTGAAAGCCGTCGGAGGCGAGAAGAAGACCTTCGACCGACCGGTCGTCGTCACCCTCTTTCCGGGCGGGACGGCGAAGGTGCTCGGCTTCGTGACGCGCGACGACTTGAGCGAGATCGGGCTACCCGGCGAGGTCGCGGTGTTGCTCCAGCAGTCGCTCAACTTCGCCGGCAACATCCTGATCTTCCCGAAAGCGCAGATCCGCGCGCTCGAGGTCGACGCGGGCAAGTTCATGACCTTCGTGATGTCGGGCGGCCTGACCGGCGACCTCAGCGCGCGCCCCGCCACCGCCCAGCTCCCCGCTCCGCCGAAGTGACGGGTTTGTGCCAGGCACCGATCACCCGGGTGATTGGTGCCAGGCACAAACCCACCGGGTCCTTGGTGCCAGGCACAAGGCAATCGGCCGCGGTCAGCGCGCGCCGTTCTCGGGCAGCTCGTTGCGCGTGGCGTCGACGGCGCGCAGCTCGTTCCAGTGCTCGGCGGACTCGGCGACCTTGCCTTGATCGGCATAGAGACGCGCGAGGTTCACCAACACGTCCCCGAGCACGGAGCGATGCTCGGCGATGGCTCCTTCGTCTCCTTGGTCGATGGCTTGGGCGCGGCTGGCGCGCGAGAGGTCCTCGGCGTGGATGTACCAGCGCTCGGCGAGGTCGAGGTCGCGGTGCAGGTGGTACTGCAAGATCAGGGCGCAGTCGTTGATCACGCGCGCGTCGCCCGGCGCGAGGTCCATCGCGCGGCGATAGCCTCGGAAGCTCTCCTCGAATTGACCGGTGTCGCGGCAGATCAGGGCGTAGTTGTTCCAGAACTCCGCGCGATCGGGCGCCGCGTTGCAGAGCTGCCGGTAGGCCTCACGCGCCTGATCGAGGTTCCCCTGGTCGTAGTGGCGACCGCAGACCCAGTAGAGCCCGCGAATCGCGTTGTCGTTCTGCGGGTTGCGCCCCCACGCCGACATGAAAAGGTCCCACGCCTCGTCGATCCGCTCCTGTCGGAAACGGACCCAGCCGGCCCACGAGCGATAGAAGCTCGCCCGCTCCGACGCGGCGTCGAAGTACTGGTCGTTCAACCGCGCTGACTCGACGATCCGCTGCTCGGCCGCGGCGTAGTCCTTCACCGCCTGCTCGTCATCGACGTACTGGTTGAAGTTCCAGCTCGCGCGCGACGCCAGCAGCGTCGCCGAGTACCACGCGGTCACCCACGGCGGCAGCTCCGCCTTCTCGTACCACGCGAGCGCACGATCGAACTCCTTCACGATCGCCGCGGTGTCGGTGAACGCCGCGTGCAGCTCGAGGTTGTCCGGCTGCTCGGCGACCAGACCGCTCGCGATCTCGAACGCCTCCTTCATGCCGTCGTCGAAGCAGCGCAGCACGCGCACGCGCCGCAACCGGAAGTCGATCGCCGTGGCCCCCGGCTCGCCCTTCACCTTCCCGAGCACATCGCGCGCCCGCGTCAGGCTCGCGTCGGCGTTGCCCGAGTCGCCCTGCTCGTCGAAGTAGTCGCGCTCGGCGAGCAGCGCGTCGACCAGCGCCACCAACGGCTCGATCTCCTTGGGCCCGAGCTCGATCGCATGCCACAGCAACGCCATCCCTTCGGAGCTCTCCCCACTCTGGTAGAGGACGCGCCCGAGCGCCGCCGTCACTTTGCTGCTCTTCGGAGCGAGATCGAGCGCCGCGCGCAGGAGCTGCACGGCCTCGTCGCTGTTGCCCGTCTCTTCCGCCGCTGCCGCTTGTTGCAGGAGCACGGCCACCTGGCTCGCGTCGTTCTGGTCGTGTGGGTCGTTCTGGTCCGACTTGCCGCCCTTGACCGGCTGGTCGTGTGCGTCTTGCGCGAGCGCGGCCGGCACCGTGAGCAACGCGGCCAGGAGTGCCAGCGCACTCGACGTGAGGCGATTCATCGAACGATCTCCCTGGTGCCCCCGCACCCAACGTGAAAGCAAGAAGGGCGGCGGATGGTAACGACGCGGCGCAGGCGCCGGGCTCCGTCAGTGAGCTTGCTCACACTCGGATCTCGCGTCGCGTCGCTGCAAGGGTTGTTGAATCACTCGGGCTACGATCGCGCGCCCCCATGAGCCCGCGACCCGACGGCCGATCGCCTCTGCACCAGCGCCTCGCGCTGCCCGTTCGCGCAGAGGGCGTCGACGTGACCGACGGCGTCGGCGCGCGGCTGCTGCAAGGCACCGAAGGCTTCGATCCTGGGCGCGTCCGCGCGCACTCGACGCGCGATGACGATGGCCGCGGGAGCCGCAACGCGAGCAGCGACGCCAACCACGAGGTCACCAACAACGCCAACACCTCCAACGACACCGCCGCCTTCGAGCTTCAGGGCTCCACCGCCAACGCGCTCCTCTGGTGGCCGCCGCGGCCGGGCGCGGTGGTCGTCCGTCACCTCGAGCACGCCGTGATCGAGCCGCTGCACGGCGACGCGGCAATCGCGAGCCTCCACGGGCTATGGATCATCGAGCCGAGCTCGCGGCGCGCCACGATCGCCACGATCGAGAGCAAGGGTGCTGGCGCCACCATCGAGATCGCGAGCCACGCCGGCGTCGATCCGCTCGAACTGCGGGTCCGGCGCAACCCGTCGCACGGCGCCGATGGCTCGAACGCCGCCACTACCTCCAAGAAGATCGAGCTCGTGCTCCGCTTTGTCGACGACATCGTCACCGCACTGCACGCGGAACCACTGCTCACGGAACGTGGATCGCGGCTCGACGTCGCGCCGAGCCCGGTGGCGCGAATTGACCTCGCGCAGCTCGCGCGTGATCTCGACGCGGCGGCCGCGAGCAGCACCGCCCTCGGCCTCACCAGCGCGATGCACTCGCCGCGCCTCTTCGTCGTGCGCTGGACCGGCCGCGGCCCGGCGAACGATGCCGAGCAAGAGGAGCTGGCGAAGCTCGCCGCCTCGCGCCGCGCCGGCGCCTTGCTGCTCTGCGCCGGGCCGACCACGGACGCGATCGCGGAGCCGCTGCCCGCCGCTTGCCAACGCTTGACCGACGGCGCGCCTTCCTTCGCCCTCCGCTTCGCAAACCTCGCGCTGACCGTGATCGCGCCGTTCGGACGCGGCAAGGTGGTGGTGCTGAACGGCAACGACGCGGCCCACTTCGACTCGCTGGCCGCGCAGCTCGCCACGAACGACGGCTTCGCTGCGCTCCACGACGCCATCGATCGCACGCTCATCGACGCCGCGGAGGCCGCCTGCGCCGGCGAACCCCCAACCCGCGTGCTCCGCCCCGCTGTTCCGGCGAGCGCCGCCGCCTTCGCCCACACGATCGACCGCGGCGAGCTGGTCACGTTGCGCCTCGACGGCGGCAAACCGGCGATCGGCCGCCTCCTGCACACGCGCGAGCACTTCGAGCTCGTTCCGCCACCGAGCGCCGGCCCGCGCGAGCGCCTGCAGCTCGTGCTCGCGCGCCTCACCGCGCCGGCCGATCGCGGTGCGCTGCTTCGTGTCGAGCTCGACGACGAGGATCTCGGACCGTGGCGACTCGGCACCGACAGCGCCACCGGCTTCGAC
Source organism: uncultured Phycisphaerales bacterium (assembly GCA_964426265.1). Classification (GTDB taxonomy): domain Bacteria; phylum Planctomycetota; class B15-G4; order B15-G4; family SIAN01; genus SIAN01. Next base: position 12,541 of record CAYRQC010000106.1, read on the forward strand.
CTCTTCCGGATCCCGTCGGACCTGCTCGCCGGGCGAGCGCGCTGCCGGATCACCATCACTCCGATGGGCTCGTTCGAGCTCGCCTCGATCGAGTGGCGTCTGCTCGTCGAGCCGGAACCCGAC
>CAYRQC010000107.1:0-3312 GCA_964426265.1 uncultured Phycisphaerales bacterium
GCCGACGACGCCAGCGGCGACCCTTTTGCTCGCGTTTGCGTGGACGGCGCGCGGCCTGCCGGAGGCGGCGCTTGGCGAGCTGGCCGCGTTGCCGCCGCGGCTCGGCACGGAGGAGTACCTGTTCGCGCTCGAGGTGCGCGCGAACGCGTTTGCGGATCTCGGCGCAGTCGACACCGCACGCCTCCTCCGCCGCCGCAGCGAGGGGTTGCTCGCTGGCGCGCGCGCACGGGCTCGCGATGGTGCGCTGCGAGGAACGCCGGACGAGGTGGTCGCGCTGCTCGTGGAAACGGCGCGCGATCAAGCCGCGCTCTCGACAAACGAGGCGCGTGCGACCTTCGAGGCGGCGCTCGATCTCGAGCGCGCCGCGGACGCGGCGTCGCCGCGCGTCGCGGAGCTGCTCGTCGCGATGGTGAGGGCCGACGTGCTGGCGGACGGTGACCGGACGGCGGCGCTCGAGCAGGCGCTCGCGTTGCTCACGGCGCGCGCGCCGGACGACGCAGCGACCTGGATCGCGCGGCCGCTACTCGCGCTCGATCGCTTCGCCGCGGGTCGCGGAGCGGAAGGTGCCGACCTCATGAACGAGACGGTGCGGCCTCTTCTTGGCGGGGTGTTCCCCGACGAGCGGCTCTACGGTGAAGCCGCGCTTGCGAGAGGCGAGTGGCACGCTTCGATCGGCGGTTTCGACTCGGCCGAGGCCTCCTTCGATGTGGCGCGCCATGCCTTCGAACGCGCGTCGGTGGCCACGGACGTGATGGCTCGAGTGGACCTTGCGCGCGGTCGTGCGCGCCTGCGTGCCGGACGTGCCGCCGAGGCGATGGGGCCGCTCGAGTCGGCGATCGCCGCGCTAGTTCCGGGTGATGACCCAGCCGCGTACGCCGACGCGTGTCTTGCCGCCGGCGACGCCGCGCTGGTGTGTGACGACGCGACCGCGGCGCGGGACTTCGATCGCCTCGCGATCGCGGCGCTTGCCGACACGAAGCACGATTTCGATCGACTGGCAAGCGCGCAGATGCGTCTTGGCGACGCGCTGGCGCGGCTCGGTGAGCGCGATGCCGCGCGGTCGGCCTTTCAGCTTGCGGAGGAGCTGGCGCTCGCCGATGCGATCCGGTCGGCCGCGACGAGCAAGCTGCGCGCATTGCGCTGAACCGGGGAGTCGGGCGCCGGCCATCCGCGTCCGGCAATGCCCGGCGGCGTCCGACACCGTTGCAGGGCGGCCGATACGATGTCCCCGTGCCAGTGCAACCCCCTGACGGCGATGCTTCCGACAACCCGCCCGATCCGGTCGATCCGCGTGCCCACGACGTGCTCGTGACGCGCCACCTTCCGCAGGTGCGCGCGTTCGTGCGGCTGCAGATGGGCCGCGCGATGCGCGAGTGGGAGGAGTCGTGCGACGTCGTCCAATCGGCCTGCCGCGAAGTGCTGAAGGATCTCGCGGCCGGCACCTTCCGACCGAAGGACGATGCCGCGTTCCGCCATTGGTTCTTCGAGACGGCGGCGCGCAAAGTCAAGGACCACCACAAGTACCTCCATCGCGACCGTCGCGACGTGCGCCGTCTGCAACGCGTCGCGTCGCGGTCCGATGCGAGCCGGCCTTCGCAGCTCGCGGCCGGCTACCGATCGCTGCTGACGCCGAGCAAGGATGCCATCGCGCACGAGACCGCCGCGAAGCTCGAGGCCGCGTTCGACCGGCTCGACGAGCGTGATCGGCTGGTTATCCTGCGCTCCCGTTTCCAGGCCGTGAGCCACGAGGAGATCGGGAAGGAGCTCGGCTGCTCGACGGCGTACGCACGCACGCTGCTCGCGCGGGCGCTCGCGAAGCTCTCCAAGCTCCTGGCAGATGGGCGTTCGCCGGACGGAGAATGACCGGGTCGCGGACGTCGCCGATCGCCCTCGGGAGGAGAGGACGTGAAGCCGCTTCACCTGCTCGTCGTCGTGCTGACCACGCAGGTCGCTCACATCGCGCAGGACGCGCAGTCACCGCCGCCGCGTCTCCGGCTTGCGCCCGATTCGCCGCGCGAGATGGATCTGTCGGCGGGGGTCGCGCCTCGTCTCGATTTCGTCGCGCCGGCCGATGGGGTTGTCTACGTCTGGGCGGAGTCGGAGGCGTGCGACCCCGCGCTCGCGGTGAGCGATGCGACAGGCAAGCAGTGGGCGGCCGATCGAGGCTCCGGCGGCGGCACGACCGCGCTGGTCCGGCTCGAGGTCGTGCGCGGTCAGGCGCTCGCGATCGACGTGCTCGGCGTCGACGCGCGGAGCCGAGGCGTGCTGCGCGTCGCGGCCGGCTTCGCCACCGAGACGCCGGCGACGCGTGCGGCCGCTGCGCGGGCGAACGCGGCCGGTGACGGTCCGGCCGGCCCGACGATCGATGAGCTGCTCGCGACCGCGGGCGCGTCCGATTCAGAGGCCGTGTCACTCGCGCTGCACGTGCTCGGAGCGCATACGTTCGAGCACGGCGAGTACGCCGCTGCGCGACGCGCATTCGAGGCCGAACACCGTTTCTGCGCCTCGAAGCTGCCGCCGAACTACGTCGACGTCCGCGTTGCCGCGCTGAACCTCGCGGACTGCCTCCGCATCGCCGACGAGCCGGAGCGTGCGATCACCCTCCAGGCGCCGGTCGTCGCCTGGGAGGAGAAACACCTCGAGGCAGAGGATCCCGCGCTCGCCAAGGCGCATCTCTCCTACGGGGTCGCGCTCGTCGACCTCGGCCGCGCCGACGAGGCGCGCGCCAACTTCATGGCGGTCACGGAGCTCAGCCCGCCCGATCCGCGCTCGCCGGCATGGGCCACCTACCTCAACGCAAGCTTCGAGCTGACGGGCCTCGAGATGAACGCGGGCGCGGACGCGGAGCGGTTGCTCGCGCGCTGCCGATCGCTGCTCGACACGACCCCCGCGGACGTGCCCGAGCTGCGGCCATTGATTCGCATGGGGCGCACGTTCGTGGCGGCGCTGCTGCGCGAGCTCGAGCGATTCGACGAGTCGTTCGCGCTTGACGTCGAATCGCTCGGGGACGCCGAAAAGGAGCTTCCTCCTGATTCACCCGAGCTCCAGGCCGATCGATTCAACGTGGCGCTCGGCCACTCCGATCGGGGCGAGCTCGGGCCGGCGCGCGCGCTGCTCGAACAGGTCATCGAGGTGCGCGAGCGGACACTCTCCGACGACGATCCGACGCTGCAGAACACGCGCGTCCTCTTGTCGTCGGTGTGCGCCGATTCGGGCGACGTGCTCGCCGCCAAGGCGCTTGCGGCACGCGCTTTCGCGACGCTGGAGAAGCGCTTGCCGCGAGGCCATCCGTTCCGGATCAGGGCCGCGATC
>CAYRQC010000108.1:0-3780 GCA_964426265.1 uncultured Phycisphaerales bacterium
GTGAACAACGCCGCCGGCAACTTCCTCTGTCCGGCGGAGAAGCTCTCGCCCGCCGGTTGGAAGGTGGTGATCGACATCGCGTTGAACGGCGTCTTCTACTGCTCGCGCGCCGTCGGACTGCACATGCTGGAGCGCGGCTTCGGCCGCATCGTGAACGTCGTCGCCGCTTATGCCTGGACCGGTGGTCCCGGCACCATCCACAGCGCCGCCGCGAAAGCCGGCGTCGTCGCCCTCACCCGAACCCTCGCCGTCGAATGGGCCAGCCGCGGCCTGCGCGTGAACGCCGTCTGTCCCGGCATCTTCCAATCGGACGGTGCCCGCGAGCGACTGTGGCCGACCGCGCAGGCCGAGCAGCAGATCACGCGCTCCATCCCGCTCGGCCGCTTCGGCGAAAAGCAGGAGATCGCCGACGAGATCACCTACCTCGCCTCCCCGTTCGCCGACTACGTGAACGGCGAGGTGTTGGTAGTCGACGGCGGCCAGCACCTCGGGAAGGGTTTGCAGGCCTGACGCGTCCCCAACCGACTGATCGGTGTCAGGCACAAACCCCCCGCTTGATCCGTGCCAGGCACCGAAGACCCGGGTGTTCGGTGCCTGGCACCGGGGACCCGGTGGGTTTGTGCCTGGCACCGATCACCCGCTTCACCGCTTCGGTCGCGCGATCGTCACGCCGTCGCGGATCTTCCAGTGCAGGTCCTCTTCCTTGGCGGGCCAGACGAGCTGGTAGTCGGTGCCAGGCTCCATGCGGGCGAAGTCGGCGGGGGCGATGCGGAGGATGAAGTCGTTCAGCTCCTTGCCGGAGTTGATCCAGTACTTCTCGATCGCGACGGCACGGACGTCGTCACGGTCGCGCGCGCGCAGCACGAAGTCGCGGCCGACCGCGTGCCAGAACTCCATGCAGGCGTCGCCTCCGCCGTCGGGCTCGCTGTCGATGTGGGCGAAGAGGTAGCCGGCGGTGCCCAGCTCGCCGAGCTCGGTGGTCAGCGCCGGATCCTTCTTCGGATCGTCGTACCAGTAGAGGCGGCCGATCGTGAGCTCGCGCAGGCGCGTCAACGCGTCGTTGGTCGCCTTCGTGTGGGCGCCGAAGAGATCGGAGAGGCTGACGCACGAGTAGGGGTTCGGGCCGCCGAAGAGCGCCGCGTGCAGCGGATGGACCTCGCGGTTGCCCCAGCCGACGAGGCCGGCGTCGCCGTGGTCGGCGTAGGTGTGCACATGCACCATCAGCCCGAGGTAGTTGTCGTCGAGGACGTTCTGGCCGAGCTTCGTGTAGTTGAGCCGCCGCCAGCGGCCGCCGACCCACACCTCGTTGAAGGTGTGCGACGCCCACTTCCCGCGCATCTCGTCGACCGCCTTCGTCACTTTCTGGCGCACGCCGACGTGGGTGACCCGCGTGTGGAGCCACTCGACCTCGCGCTCGTCGTTGGCATCGACGATCGGCACACAGACGATCGTCCGCGTCGGGATGCCGATCGCCTTCAATGCAGTCGAGAGGTAGATCGCCGACGAGGTGCAGCTCCCGCGGGTCTTGGTCTCGAACATCCCCTTGCCGAGCAGCTCCCGGTCCCACTGCTGCTCGAGCGTCCGCCCGAACCGTTTCAGCGTCTCTTCGACGTTCGCGACCTGCCGCTCGGTGACGCGCGGCTTCCCGTGGTCGAACTCGACCGCGAAAGTCGTGAAGCTGTCCTCGTACTGCGCGCGCTCGAGCAGCCACTTGGAGACTCGCTGCACGACGGCGACATCGTCGAGCTTCGCCACGTCGATCGAGTCGCGCGCCAGCTCGCTCACGAGCTGCTTTTGCATCTCCGCATCCCAGTTGCAGCACGGCCCCGCGCGCAGGAACTCCTTCTGCTCCGCCGGCGGCTTGCGCCAGTTGGCATTCGGCTGGATCGCGTCGGCGACCGTGTTGAGTGGGTAGACGACAGCCTCGAACTCGAGCAGATCGGGGCGCACCTCGAGCACGCGCACATCCTGGTAGTCGTCGTTCATCGACGCCACGTCGAACGGCGCCATCACGTCCATCACCGCGTGCACCGAGTAGGCGAACTCGCGCCGCTCGTTCCAGTCGCCGTCGGCAAGGCCATCGCCGTCGCTGTCGGCTTTTTTCGGGTCGGTGAGGTACTTGTGCAGCTCGTCGAAGTCGGAGAGACCGTCGTGATCGCTGTCGAGCGGGGCCGTGGATTGTGCGGCCGGCGGGATGGCAGCCGTCGCGGCTGCGTTTGCGGATGCGTTCGTGGCTGGTGTCGCCGCAGGCGTGGTGGATGACTTCGCGGCTGGCTCCGTGGCACGCACCACCACAGGGTTCGGGGCCGCGGCTGCGATCACACCCACAGTGATGGCAAGCTGAGCGCCGACGTACATGGCGATGCCTCCAGAAAGAGCCGCGGTTTTACTTCGCGACGTTCCGGACTCGATCGAGGAGGCCGTAGTGTCCCCCGTTCGCCAGAAGCGGTGAAACGAGGTGAAACGAGTCGTGCGACGGAATCCTGACCTCACATGAAACGCCCCACTGATCCCGAGACCTGGCTGCGCTCGCTCTGCACCTCCTTGCCAGGCGTCGCGGAAACCGTGGCGTGGGGCCATCCAAACTTCCGCGTCGCCGGCAAGACGTTTGCCGTGTTCGAGATCTACCGCGGCCGGCCGTCGATCGCGGTGAAGGCCAACCCGGTCGAGCAGGAGCTGCTCATCGAGGGCTTCGGCTTCTACAAGACGCCCTACGTCGGGAAGCAGGGGTGGGTCAGCGCGTGGGTGGACGGCGAGGTGCCGTGGGACGTGCTTCGCGATCTCGTCGTGAAAGCACACCTGGATTTGTCGGCAGATGCCACGACTGCGAAGCGACCGGCGCGCCACCGCCGCATCGCCGATCGGTCCAAGTCACCACCGAACTCTGGCGAACTCACTCGAGCACGATCTGCGGCGGCACCGGACCAGTCGCCTCCCACTCGACCGACTGCGGCTCGACGAAAACGTCGCCCTCCTCGTTCTCCGTCCGAAGGATGAGCATCCGACCCGCCGGCCGGCAGAGCAGCAGCTCGCCGGCGGCGTCGGTGCGGACCCGCGCCCACTCGAACGCGAAGTCGCCCTCCTCCTCGCGCGCGTCCTCGGGAACCGCCGACGAGCCGATCGAGAGCCGGGCGTTCGCCAGCGGCGCGCCCGTGCGATCGACGACGCAGAGACGGCTCTCGATCCGTTGCAGCGTGATGGTCGTCGTCCGCTGCTGACCGCTCGCGAGGTCGATCGTGGCAGGGCTCTTCCAGACCCAGCCGTCGGCACCGGAGCCGACCACCAACCGGTAGCGACCGGGAAGGAGCGGGGCAAGCTCCAGCACGCCATCACTCGTCGTCCGCGCGCCATTGCTGAAGCTGGAGTTTTTGCCTTCGGCACGTTCGGCGTAGACCCACAGCTCGGGCAACGGCTGCGCGCCGTCGAAGACGCGCACCGTGAGTCGCGCCGGCGCGAGCCCGTCGACCGCGCAGTCCACTTCGGCGACCTCGCCGGCGACCACGTCCACTTCACCGATGACGGGCTTCCCTTCGTCACTGTCGCTGGAGTACGAGGTCGAATCGGAGTTCGATCCGACGCTCGTCACCACGCCGGTGAGCACGATCCGACGATGCCCCGGCGGGACCTGCTCGAAGCGGAAGCTGCCGTCGGAGGCGACCGGCGAAGAGGGCAGCTCATGGCTCTGCCCCATCCACGCCATCAACTCCTTCGAGGTCAGCGCGATCGCGACTTCCATCCCCGTGAAATCGCCGTCGCCCACGAGTTGGCCGGCGACGCTGC
>CAYRQC010000109.1:0-2569 GCA_964426265.1 uncultured Phycisphaerales bacterium
GCGGCTCGGGCACGCGAACGACACAGAACGTAGCTAGACGAAGCTCGTCCTGTACGCGAGCAGGAATCGGTGAGGGTCCTACATGCCAAAGGCCAGGTGATCTGCAAGACTGTCCCCATGGGGAAGGCGCAGCAGATCGTCCTGGCGGTCGCCGGCCGCGAGGTGGTGATCACCAACCCGGACAAGGTGTTCTTTCCGCAGACGGGCCACACCAAGCTGGACCTGGCGAAGTACTACGCGGCGGTCGCCGAGGGGGCGCTGAGGGGGATCGCGGCGCGGCCGATCGTGCTCAAGCGCTACGTGGACGGCGCGGAGGGCGAGCCGTTCTTCCAGAAGCGGGCGCCCGAGCGGCATCCCGAGTGGGTCGAGACGGTCGAGCTGCGCTTTCCTTCGGGCCGGACGGCGCGCGAGATCGTCGTGCGCGACGCGGCGCAGCTCCTGTGGATCGTCAACCTCGGGTGCATCGACCTGAACCCGCATCCGGTGCGCGCCGACGACCTCGAGCATCCCGACGAGCTGCGCGTCGATCTCGACCCCGGTCCGGGAGTGAGCTGGGACGACGTGCGGCGCGTGGCGCTGATCGTCCGCGACGTGCTCGGCGAGCACGGCCTGCGCGGCTGGCCCAAGACGTCGGGATCACGCGGCATGCATGTCAACGTGCGCCTCGAGCGGCACTGGAGCTTCGACCAGGTGCGGCGCGCGGCGCTGGCCCTCGCGCGCGAGGTGGAGCGGCGCGCGCCCGAGCGAGCGACCAGCAAGTGGTGGAAGGAGGAACGCCACGGCGTGTTCCTCGACTACAACCAGAACGCCAAGGATCGCACGGTGGCGTCGGCGTGGTCGGTGCGGCCGACCCCCGACGCGCGCGTGTCGATGCCGCTCGAATGGGGCGAGGTCGCCGGCTGCGATCCGGCGGCGTTCACGCTGGTCACCGCACCGGAGCGTTTCGCCGAACGCGGCGACGCGTCGGCGGGCATCGACGCTGCCTCGGGATCACTCGACAAGCTGCTCGAGCTGTCCGCCGCGCAGGAAGCCGCAGGCCTCGGCGACGCGCCCTGGCCGCCGCACTACAAGAAGCAAGGCGACGAGCCGCCCCGCGTCGCGCCATCACGACGGAAGATGGCAGTGCGAGGCGCAGCCGAAGGCGAGCCGAGCCAGAAGAATCCTAGACAAGAACCGTCGGGAACAGCGGAACCCGCAACGCCGCCCGCCGGCGAGCCGAGCCGAAGAATCCGAGAAAGCGCGAAGCGTCGCCAATCGACGCAACCGCTCGTCACCGTGGCGAAGGCGGAACACAAGGAGGATGCGCTCGCCGGCCTCGAACGCTGGAAGGCACGGCATCCCGGGGCCGCGGCTCTGCTTCAGGTGGACGACGTGCTCGTCGACTCGATGCGCGGCCGCTCGAGCACGTGGACGCGCATCCGGGTCAACCTGCGCCACGTTCCCGAGGGCGAACGCCCCGCCGAGGAACCGCCTGATCCCGACTACGACCCCTGGCGCGGCTCGCGAGACGCGCCGCGCGAGTCGCGCGCGCCGAAGACGCGCTCCAGCTCGTAGGCCGGCGTGACCTCCAACTGGTCGTAGCGGCAGTCTTGCGGTCGCTTGTCGGGACGCCAGCGCACGAAGTGTGCGGCGTGCCGGAAACGAGCTCCCTGCATGTGGTCGTACGCGACCTCGCAGACGCGCTCGGGCCGCAGCGGCTCCCTGCTCAGGTCCTTGCCCCGATTCCACCGGCTCGTCGCGCCGGGTCGGCGCTGCTCCTTCGCGCTCGCGTCTTCGTGCGCCTCGGCCCAGTCGCGCCAGGGGTGGCCTTCGAGCGCGTTCTCTCGCAGGGGTGACAGGTCGGCCACGAGCTGCTTGCGCACCGCTGACGTGAACGCCGCGGCGACGCCGACGTGGTGAAGCGTGCCCTCGTCGTCGTAGAGGCCGAGCAGGAGCGAGCCGACCATCGTGCCCGGGCCATTCTTGTGCCACCGGAAGCCGGCGATCACGCAGTCGGCGGTGCGCGTGTGCTTGACCTTGATCATCGTGCGCTCGCCGGAACGGTAGGACGCCTCCAGACGCTTGGCCATGATGCCGTCGAGCCCGGCGCCTTCGAAGCGACGGAACCAGTCCTCGGCGAGGGCGCGATCCCGTGTGGCCGGCGAGAGGTGCACCGCCCCCGCCGCGCCCGCCAGCGCCTGCTCGAGTCGCTCGCGCCGCATCGCGAGAGGCGCCCCGCGCAGGTCCTCGTCGCCCAGCGCCAGCAGGTCCCAGGCCACGAACGAAGCCGGCGCCTGCGCGGCCAGCAGCTTCACCCGCGACGCGGCCGGATGGATGCGCAGGAGCAGCGCCTCGAAGTCGAGCCCGGCAGGGCCGACGATGACGATCTCGCCGTCGACGATGCAGCGCTCGGGCAACGTGGCGGTGAGCGGCGCCAGGAGCTCGGGGAAGTATCGGTTCATCGGCTTCTCGTCACGGCTCTGCAGCATGATTTCATCACCGTCGCGAAACACCAGCGTGCGAAATCCGTCCCACTTGGGCTCGAACTGCCAGCCGTCGCCGTCGGGCAAGGCGTCCGCGGCACGGGACA
>CAYRQC010000110.1:0-2756 GCA_964426265.1 uncultured Phycisphaerales bacterium
CGCGCGGGTCGCTCACGGCGCGTCCTCGCCGCCGGCGAGCGCCGCGAGCACGCGGATCACGTCGACGCTACCGGCCGCGTCGTGCACGCGCACCAGCTCGCAGCCGAGCGCAAAGGCCGCGGCGGTGGTCGCCAGCGTCGCGGCGTCGCGAGCCGGCGCCGGTCGACCGGTGAGCGTGCCGAGGAAGCTTTTGCGCGAGGCGCCGAGCAGCACCGGATAGCCGAGGCTGCGCAGCGACCCGGCGGCGGCGATCAGCTCGAGGTTGTCCTCGAACCGCTTGCCAAAGCCGAGCCCCGGATCGACCACGATCGCGGCGTGCGCAATGCCGAGTGCCTCGGCACTGCGCGCCCGCTCGGCGAGCTGCGCCGCCACCTCGGAGGCGCAGTCGTCGTAGCGCGGATCGTCCTGCATGGTGCGCGCGGGACCGCGCCGGTGCATCAGGATCACGCCGGCGCCGCTCTCCGCGACCAAGGGGCCGAGCTCGGGATCGTCGGCGAGCGCGCTGGTGTCGTTGACGATCGCGGCCCCGAGCGCGAGGGCGGCACGTGCCACCGCCGCCTTGGTCGTGTCGATCGAGAGCGGCACGGTGACGCGCCGCGCGAGCCCTTCGATCACGGGAAGCACGCGTGCCAACTCCTCGTCCGCCGAAACGGGCGACGAGCCGGGTCGCGTCGACTCCCCGCCGATGTCGAGGAGCGCGGCGCCCGCGGCGACCAACTGCTCGCCGCGCTCGACGGCGGAACGCGCATTCAGCCGGCCGCCGTCGGAGAACGAGTCGGGAGTGACGTTGACCACCGCCATCACGACGGGCCGTAGCCGCGTCAGCTCGAGAGTGCGACCACGGATCGCGAAGCTCCGGCGCGGTGTCTCGAACTCGGTCAGCGCACGGGTGAGCCGGGCCGCGACTCCATTGGACGAGTCGGCAGCGGCGCGCTCCAGCGTCGCGCGACAGAGCGTCACCGTCGCATCGCCGACGCGCCGGCGCGACGCGGTGACGAAGAGACCGGCGCGCCACCGCTCGTCCTTGAGGCTCGGCAGCGGCACGTCGCTGCTCCAGACGGTGACCGGAAGCGCGATCGCGGCGACATCGGCAGCCGCCAGTGCGAAGCAAACCCGCGCCTCGCGGCCGTCGAGCCGCGGGCCCGCAAGACGAGCCGCGACTGCGAGCCCGCCGATCGCCGGCGTGCGTCCCTCGATCCAGAGCACGCGCGGGACGGAGGTGGCGACCGCGCGCACCAGCGCTCCCGCCAACGTCATGGGACCGCCATCGTCACGGAACCGCCGGCTCGCCTGCCGGCGGGAGTCCTTCATCGGTCCGCGGCAGTCCACGTCGCTCCGATTCGACCGCACCGGACTCCGCGCGCGGGGCTTTGGGCTTGGTCGGCGGCGGGATCGGGTGGCTGCGCTCGAAGCGGGTGTGCGCCTCGTCCGGGGTCGCACCATCGATGATCGCGGAGACCTCCTCGGCGTGGAGCGTCTCGTACTTGAGCAGCGCTGCGGCGATCCGCTCGAGCGCCTCGCGGTGCTCCTCGATGCTGCGGCGCGCCTGTGCATAGCAGTCGTCGAGGATCCGCTTCACCTCGGCGTCGATCGCCTTCGCCGTCTCCTCGCTGAAGACGCGATTCCGGACCATCTCGCCGCCGAGGAAGATCGCATCCTCGCGCTCGGCGAGATTCACCGGACCGAGCTTCTCGCTCATCCCGAAGAGCGTCACCATGTTGCGCGCGATGTCGGTTGCCTTGCGGATGTCGTCGTAGGCACCGCTGGTGACGTCGCCGCAGAAGATCTCCTCGGCGAGCCGGCCGCCGAACGCGAAGCAGATCGTCCCGAGCATCTGCTCGCGCCGCTGCTGATAGCGGTCCTTCTCCGGCAGGATCATCGTCGCCCCGAGCGACATGCCGCGCGGGATGATCGTCACCTTGTGGAGCGGCTCGACACCCGGGTGGAGGTGGCCGACCAGCGCGTGGCCCGCCTCGTGGAAGGCGGTGACGCGGCGCTCCTTGTCGTCGTGCACGCGGCCCGACTTCTCGCGACCGTAGCGGACGCGATCGCGCGACTCCTCGAAGTCGGCCATGTTCACGCGATCGCGATTGAGGAGCGTCGCGCGCAGCGCCGCCTCGTTCACCAGCGACGCCAGCTCGGCGCCCGAGAAACCGGGCGTCGACCGGGCGGCCTTGTCGAGGTTCACGTCGGCGTCGAGCGGCACGTGACGCGTGTGGACCTTCAGGATCGCCTCGCGCCCCTTCACGTCGGGCAGGTCGATCACGATCTGGCGATCGAAACGGCCGGGGCGCAGCAGCGCCGGGTCGAGCACGTCGGGGCGGTTGGTGGCCGCGACCAGGATGATCCCTTCGTCGGTCTCGAAGCCGTCCATCTCGACCAGGATCGCGTTCAGCGTCTGCTCGCGCTCGTCGTGGCCGCCGCCCATCCCCGAGCCGCGCCGCCGCCCGACCGCATCGATCTCGTCGAGGAAGATCAGGCAGGGCGTCTTCTCGCGCGCCTGACGGAAGAGGTCGCGCACGCGCGACGCGCCCACACCGACGAACATCTCGACGAAGTCGGAACCACTGATCGAGAAGAACGGCACGTTCGCCTCGCCGGCGATCGCCTTGGCGAGCAACGTCTTGCCGGTGCCCGGTTGGCCGACCAGCAGCACACCGCGCGGGATGCGGGCGCCGATCCGCGAGAAGCGCGTCGGGTCCTTCAGGAACTCGACGATCTCCTTCACCTCCTCCTTGGCTTCATCGACCCCGGCG
>CAYRQC010000111.1:0-3011 GCA_964426265.1 uncultured Phycisphaerales bacterium
TTTCCAGCCGCTCGCTGCCTCGACGACGTCCAGGCACTGGTCGAAGCCGTTGCTCGTCACGCGCTGGCCGTTGACCGTCGTCGTGAATGCACCCTGGAAGTTCCTTCGCCGTACCTCGATCGGATCGATCCCCGCCATCACCGCGAGCCGGTCAATCTGTACCTCCAACGCAAACCGCGGCTGCACCGAGCCATGGCCGCGCTTGGGCCCGCACGGCGGTTTGTTGGTGAAGACGCGCGTCGAGTGGAAACGGTAGTTCGGGAGGTGATGCGGGCCGGTGAGCAGCGAGCCGGCATAGTAGGTCGTCACCAGCCCGAAGCTCGAGTACGCCCCGCCGTCGATCAGGATCTTGCTGTCGACCGCCGTGATCTTGCCATCACGCGTCATCCCGGTCTTGAAGTGCATCTGCATCGGATGGCGGCCGCGATGGGCGTAGAACTCCTCCTCGCGGGTGTAGAGGAACTTCACCGGCCGGCGCGTCTTGATCGCGAGCTTGGCCGCGCAGAACTCGAGCGAGAACGGGTCACTCTTGCCGCCGAACGCGCCGCCGAGGTGCGGCTGGATCACCCGGATCTGCGGCGCCGGCAAGTCGAGCACGCGCGCCAGCTCGCGATGCACATAGTGTGGGATCTGCGTCGCCGACCAGAGCGTCAGCACACCATCGGCACCGAACCGCGCGACCGCCACGTGCGTCTCGATCGGCGCGTGGGCCGTGCCGTGGAATGCATAGTCGTCCTCGACGATGAAGTCGGAGCCCTGCATCGCGCCATCGGGATCGCCGAACTCGAGCTTCACTTCCTTGGTGATGTTCCCGTGCTTGTTGCCTTCATGGATCGTGACGTCCTTGCGCGCGAGCGCCTCCGCCGGATCGAAGAGGGCCGGCAGCAGCTCGTACTCGACGTCGATCAGCTCGAGCGCGGCAATCGCCGTCTCCTCGTCGACGGCCGCCACGGCCGCGACCGGATCGCCGATGAAGCGCACCTTGTCGACCGCGAGCGCCGTCTCGTCCTGCGTCCACGGGATCACGCCGAACTTGGTCGGCATCTCCGCGCCGGTGACGACGCCGAAGACCCCTTCGAGCGCCTCCGCCTTCGTCGTGTCGATTCGTTTGATGCGCGCATGCGGATGAGGACTGCGCAGCGTCTTGCCGTGCAGCATCCCCGGTAGCGCGATGTCGTCGGTGTAGACCGCCTCGCCCGTCGCCTTGCCGGCGGCGTCGACCTTGCGCATCCGCTTGCCGATCACCTCGAACTGCTCGCCTGGCGCCTGCGGCCCGAAGACGCGGTTCGGCGAGCGCGGGTGGACGAGCGGATCGGAGCGATCGGCGGGCACGGTCGGCTTGGCTGCGCCCGGCTTCGACGTGCTCATCGCACGCCTCCGTTCACGCTCGTCGCGAACGAACCGAGATGCGCCTCTCGGCCGGCGCGAACCGCCATCTCGACCGCCTCGAAGATCTTCGTGTAGCCGGTGCAGCGGCAGAGATTGCTCGCCAGCGCCTCCTTGATGTCACTGCGCGTCGCCGCCGGCTTCGCGTCGAGGCACGCCCGCGCCGCCAGAATCATCCCGGGTTGGCAGAAGCCGCACTGGAGCGCGCCCGCCTCATCGAACGTCTGCTGCAACCGATCGAGGCCGTCCTTGGTGACCAGCCCTTCGATCGTGGTCACGCGATGGCCGACCGCGTCCCCCGCGAGCGTGATGCACGCGAGCCGCGCCCTCCCATCGAAGAGGACGGTGCACGCGCCGCAGTCGCCCTTGTCGCACCCCTGCTTGCTCCCGGTGAGCCCGAGCCGGTAGCGCAGCACCTCGAGCAACGTCCAGTGAGCGGGCGCGCCGATCGCGACCTCGGCACCGTTGACGGAGAGGCGGTAGATCTCGAGGTCGGGAGGCATGGCTCTCCGAGGTCGCCGACGGAAGAGGCGCTGCGCGCGTCGGAACGAACCGGTGAAACGGCACGGATGATAGCCCGGGCTTGCGTCGCGCCTTGCGAGCTACGCTGCTGCGCCAGAAGGGGGGGCCCGCCGATGTCGCAACCGAGAGCACAGGCGCCCGGCAGTGACGAGCGGAGCAGCGGTGGTGACCGTACGAACCACGCGGGCGAGTCGGCGCCGGTCCGGCGCTCCGTCTTCGTGATCTGGGATTCGCAGGCGCACGCGCTGGCGCTCACGATCGACTACCTGCGGCAGAACGTCGAGCCAGACCTCGACGCGACGGTCCCGCCGTTCAAGAACGAGAGTGGCGGCCTCTGGTCGAGCCTGATCGAACCGAGGCTGCGCGCGAACGAGCGGGTCGTCGCCTTCGTGCAGCGACCGAATGCGAACGTGGGCTTCGAGCTCGGCTTCAGGATCGGCGTCGGCGGCTGGCTCGCGATCGCGTGGGATGGAACGACCGAGCCGCCGTGGCTCTCGCTGCCGCCGCTCAAGGGCGTACTGCGGGCCGAGACACCGGATCGCCGACGTCTGCTCGATCTGATCCGCACGGGACGCACGATCGACCCGATCCAGCCGCACACACGCGGCAAGGTGACCTACGTCCTCTGTCCCAAGGAGGGCGAAGGTGACGCAGTACGCGCCATCCTTCGGCAGCCGGGCATTGCGGACGACTGGGTCATCATCGATCGCGACGACTGGTCGCTGAAAGACCTGCCGACCATCCTCGATGGCGCCGAGCGAGTGATCTGGATCCCCGTGCAGCCCAAGTCGGCCGCCGACGACCGCCACGGAAACGAGAACGCCGCGCACGGGATCATTGCCGGCTATGCGAAAGGCGTCGGCCTCGACGTCCGTGTCTGGCGCCACGTGAACGCGCCGACGATCGCCGACGTCGAAGAGTGGGCTGGCAAGCCATGGACGAGCTTCGACGACCTCCGCACGCGGATCGCCGGACTGCGCGAGCCGCCGCGAAAGCAACCGATCGACCTCGTCGCCGCCTACCGCCACCACCTCCAGCTCGCCAACTCGAAGCTCGTCCCCTTCTTCGCCGGCGCCGACCAGAAGACGCTGCCGCAGGTCTAC
>CAYRQC010000112.1:0-5816 GCA_964426265.1 uncultured Phycisphaerales bacterium
CGCGAGCGCATCGGCGTCCGGCAGCTCGGTGAACCCGAGGTTCTTGTAGTAGTGCGACGAATGGTGGGCGAGGTTCCAGTGGAGCTCTCGTCCATCGAAGTCGGGAAGGCGGCGTGCGAGCTCGGCGGTGAGCGTGTCGGCCTGCGCGCGTGCCCGCGCCGTGAGCGTGCAGCCGGCGACCACGATCAGCCGCGCGCTGCGGCGGCGGCGAAGCTGCGCGAAGCAGTCGAAGGCACGCTCGAAAGCGCCGGGGACGCCGCGCAGCTCGTCGTGGAGCGCGGGGCCGCCATCGAGGCTCACCGTCACTGCGAGTCGCGGGAGCCGCGTCGCCAGCAGCTGATCAACCGCCGCCACCACCTCGTCGGGTCGCTGGCCGGCAGTCGGGAAGTCGAGCAGCGCGAGCTTCGGCAGCGCGGCGACGAGCCCCTCGAGCAGCTCGTGCAACCGCTCTTTGGCGAAGAGCTCGCCGCCTGAGAGATTGACCCAGCGCAGGAAGGGGTTGGCGCGGAAGAAAGCGATCCACTCGGTCGTGGACGCGCCGGCTACCGGTGCCTCCCAGAGGCGGCAGAACTGGCAGCGAAGATGGCAGCGCTCCGTGACGATGGCGGTCACCTTCAGTGGCCGCCCCGGTCGTGGGGCGCGCCACAGCGCGTTCGCCAGGCGGAGCGTGCTGGCCACCGCACGGATGCTGGCGCGTGCCCCCGCCCACCCATTCGTGGCGTCGCCGTGATCGTCGGGGCGGAGAGTCGGGTGAAACGGGGGCGTCAGGAGCTCGCGCGCGGAGATCACGGCGTCGTGGCCCGCGGCGCTGTGTCGCGTGCTGTTGGGCGCTGCTGCGACGTGCGACAGACGTATTCCCGCGTGCTTCACGAGAACCTCTGGCTCACGCCGACATCGCGACCGTTGAACTCGCCGCAGCCGGCGCACGGCTGCGGGAACTCGCCGCAACGGTGGGCGCGCCGCAGCTGACGAAAGGCCGCGCCGTTCAGGAGCTGTGCGGGCGCGTCGCGATGGCCGTTCCCGAGCGCGAGCTGCCCTTCGCTGTCGGCGCAGCAGGCGGTCACGGTGCCGTCGACCAGCACGACGAGGCTGCCGCGCCACGCCTCGCGACACGGTCGCGTGCGCGCGCCGGGCGCGAGCCGCGGGATCACCTGGACGCGGTCGGCGATCCCGCTCCAGCTCGCGCGGTAGTGGTCGATCGCCGGCTTCGTCATCTCATCGAGCACCATCGAGACGTCGAGCCGGAGCTTCTCACCGCGCTGATCGCGCAGCCGTTTCACCGCCAGGACGCGCTCGCGAATCTCCTGGAGCGGAACCTCGCGGATGCGCTCGTGGGTGGCGTCATCGCCATCGACCGAGATCGTGAGGCGATCGAGCCCGCTCGCGAAGAGGCGCAGTGCCATCGGCTCGTCGAGCAGCGTGCCGTTGGTGGTGAGCATCGTCCGGATGCCGCGGTCGACGGCGTAGCGCACCATCCGGTCGATCTCGGGGTGGAGCAGCGGCTCGCCCCACTGGAAGGGCAGGATGAAGCGGACGGTCGGCGAGCGGTCGATCAGCTCCTCGAAGACCGCCGGATCGAGCCACCGCTTCTTGCGCACCATGCCGCGATTCACCGGGCAGATCGTGCAGCGCAGATTGCAGAAGTTGGTGGTCTCGACGTTGAGTGAGAGGACGCGCGCGCTGCGCTCGAGGCGAAGGCGGTAGCAGAGCTCGTTCAGCGCCGCCCAGCCGATCGAGCCGAGGTCGGGGAGCTTGATCTGGAGCAGCTCCGCCAGCTCCGGCTTCTTCAGGTACCAGCGCGCGACCCCGCGATGGAGCGTCGCGACGAAGCGGCTCTCGAGTCGCGCCCAAGGGGAGGCGACGGGCGAAGGGGTGCGCGCCAGGTCGGGCAGTGCGAGCGTCGCCAGAGGGGACATCAATGGGGCGCGATCATAAAGCGTGCCGCTGCCGGGGCGCGCTCCGAGCGCTCATCGCCAGCTTCCCGGGGCGCGCACGATCTTCGTCACCTCGACGCATGCGCGGTGGCGCTCGTCACCGGGGAGCAGCCGCACGCAGCCGTGGACGCAGAACTCCTTGGCGTCGTCCAAGTGGCGCTGGACCTGCAGCCAGTAGGGCGACCGCGCCGGGATCACCAGCGGGACGCTGCGGTTCTCGAAGCGGATCCAGTGCGAGCCGTTGCGGTCGGTGAACTCATGGGGCGGCTTGTGGAACACCTCGCTCTCGACATGGAGATGGAGGGTGGTGCCGAGCTGCTCCTTCGCGCCAGTGCGATAGAAGGTGCGCCGCTCTTCCGGCGTGACCGCGCGTCGCTCGGTTGCGATCAGCGGGGCGAACAGGGTGGCTGCGGCCAGCAGGCGCGCCGCCGGATAGCGAAGGCGAAGGGCGTTCATGGTGGGCTCCCAAGACAAGAACCAGGAGAAAGTGAAGGAGACGGTGACGACCGCCCGAAGACGTCTCCCGAAGCTGCTGGTGACAGTGGCACGAACTTTTTTGTTCACGTGGCTCATCGCCACCTTGGCAACTCTCATGTTTCAGGAACGCCTGGTCTGGATCCCTGGTCCCCCTTCGAACCGTACTCCCGCCGAGGTGGGACTGCCCGGTCGCGCGGTCGAGCTCACGGCGCGCGACGGGGTTCGACTGCACGGCTGGCTGATCGACGCCGGGCCGCGGTCGCGGGGGATGGTCCTCCATTGCCACGGCAACGCCGGGACGATCGCCGATCGCTTTTGGGTGGCGCACGAGTTCACCAGGCTCGGCTTGGCGACGTTACTCTTCGACTACCGCGGCTACGGCAACAGCAGCGGCGAGCCAAGCGAGGAGGGGACCTACCTCGATGCCGAGGCCGCCTTCGACTACCTGACGCAACAGGCGCACATCGATCCGTCGCGCATCATCGTGTGGGGCGAGTCGCTCGGCGGTGCGGTGGCAGTCGAGCTGGCGTTGCGGCGGCCGGTGGCGGCGCTCGTCACCGAGTCGACCTTCTCATCGATTCCCGACGTCGGAGCACGCCACTATCCGTGGCTCCCGGTGCGCTGGATCGCGCGCATCCACTACGACAGCCGGGCGAAGGCGGCGCGCGTGCGTGCGCCGTGGCTGCTCTTTCACTCCCGAACGGACGAGATCGTGCCGTTCGAGCTGGCAGAAGCGCTGCACGCAGCCGCGGCGAGCGGGCGCGCCGGGGATCCGACGGCGGCGCCGCTGTCGTTCGTCGAGACGCGCGGCGGTCACAACGACGGTGGCGCGTTCAGCGACGCGACTGCGTGGCAGGCGCTCGGCGGCTTTCTAGATGGTGTGCTCGGTCCGGTGGCGGAAGTGGGTCACTGATCGATCACTGATCGGCGTACCCGAGCGCACGCAGCCCCTCCTGCTCGGCGCCGGAGGGCGGCCGCGCCCCTTCGGCCGAAGCGGGCTGCTCGGCGAGGAACGCGTCGAGCCGCGCTCGCAGCGCCGCCATCCGCTCGGGCGCGTCGACCGGCTGCTCGACGCCTTGCGCGTCGATCCGCAGCAGCAGCTCCGTTCCGGCGAGCGAGCGGACGTACTTCCAGCCCGCCTCCGACCACGCCTGCAACCGCTGCGGGCCGAGATTGTCTTGAAAGGCTTCGAGATAGAAGCCGCGCGATGGCGCGCTGATGCCGCCGCCGCTGCCGTCGCCGCTGCCGTCGCCGCGCACGAGGCTCCGCAGGTCGATCCCGCCGCACTCGGCCGGCACCGCGATCCCGACCACGCCGCAGATCGTGGGCAACAAGTCGATCTGGCTCACGGCATCGGGCACCCGGCGATTCACGAGCTCCTCGGCGTCCGCGCCGTCGCTGCTCGGGAACCGGATCACGAGTGGCACGTGCTGCGTTGCTTCGAACACACTTCGGTGGTGGCCGCGGCTGCCCCCCTCGCCAAAGCACTCGCCATGGTCGGCGACGACGATCACCATCGTGTGCGCGAGCCCCGGATCGATCGCTTCAAGCTGCGCCCGCAGCTTCCCGAGGAGCGCGTCGAGCTGTTCGATCTCGGCGCGTTGCGCGATCACGTCGCGTTCGGCAGCCGGTAGCACGGCGTGCGGCCCCTCCGGAGCACGCGCGCGGGTGGACGACGCAAACGGCTCCTGCGGGTCGTAGGGCGCGTGGGCGTCGTAGAAGTGGGTCCAGAGGAACGTCGGCCGCGCTGCCTGCGCATACCAACGGAGTGCGCGCTCGAGCGTGATCGCTCCCGGCGTCTGGTAGGCGTCGGCCGCGAGGTCGGCCGGCAGCAGGCGTTGCAGCAGTGACGATCCGAGCCGCGCCATCGAGAGCAGCCGGACGAACGGGCTCGCCGACGGACGATCATCGAAGGCATCCATCCCGAGATCGAAGCCGTGGCGGCGCATCAACGCGAGGTTGCTGACGAAGCCCCCGGTCGCGTATCCGGCCGCGCGCAAGAGCTGCGGCAGGCGCGGCACGACGCTTTCGGGCGCGCGAGCGCCGTTGCTGCGAAGCCCATGCTGGATCGGATAGAGCCCGGTGAGCATGGAGAGGTGCGCCGGCGCCGTGATCGGTGCGACGGCGTGGACGTGCTCGAAGAGGAGCCCCTCGCTCGCGAGCTGGTCGAGGTTGGGCGTGTCGAGCCCGCCGCCGCCCCAGCCCGGCAGGAAGTCGGCACGCACGGTGTCCCAGGTGACGAGGACGATGTTGGGGGCGGCGACCGGAAGCGCACCGTGGTCGAGCACTCGCGGCGCCAGCGAGAAGCTCGGCTCGGGGTCACGCGCGACCGTCAGCGCGAGCAGCGCGATCGGCAGGAACGCGATGACGAAGCTGACCGCGCCGATGGCGATGCGGCGCGCCGCCGCGCGGCCCGACCGCCGGAGCAAGAAGACGATCACGAGCAGCAGCAGCGCCGCAATCGCGCCGGCGCGCCACGCCCCTCCTTGCAGATCGGCCCGCCGCCAGCGCGCCGGGATCGCGCTCCCCACCAGGAACGCGAGCGCGATCAGCCACGGCCAACGCCGCAGCAACGCGCCACCGACCGCACCGAGCAGCAACCCGCCCGCGGTGCCGACCCAGATCGGCGTCCCGAGCACGCACCATATCTCGTGCCAGCGCTCGACATACTGCCGGTAGGCCGAGGCGAAGACGATCGACTCGAAGAGGCCGATCGCGGCGCCGCCCACCGCGCCCGCGGCAACCGCCGCGAGGTCGAGACGCCAGCGCGATGGCAACGGTGAGGCAGCGGAGCGATCGGCCATGCCGCCGCGAAGCTACTCGATCGGTTCGACCGGATCGCCTTCGTCCACTGGCAGCGGCGCCACCGCCGTCGCCTCCGCGGCGACCTTCGCGTTCGTGCCAACCTTGCGCCAGCCGAGCGCCTTCAGGATCTGCAGCGCTTCGCTCCAGGCCGGGAACGAGCGGCCGCTCTTGCGGCGCCACGCATCGATGGCTTGCAAGAGCTCGCAGACGTCGTCGTCGTAGGCGGCGGCGTTGCGCTCGTTGCGCCGGCGCCGCTTGCGCGCGACCGGGCTCGCGTCACTCGCGATGGGGTGGTGCGGGCCGTGCTCCTGGGCTTCATCGATGGTGGTGCGGACGGGTGCGTGCGTGGTCATGGTGTCCCTCCCCGGTGTCAAGCATGGTGTGAAGCGTGGTGTGATTGGCGATGTGATTCGTGATGCGAAGCGCGATCAGGTGTGGGTGGCGAAAAAGTCGGCGACCCGACGCTGGTCGGGACGCTCGAGGATCCCGTGCTCGGTGATGATCCCGGTGATCAGCTCGTGCGGCGTGACGTCGAATGCCGGGTTCCAGACGGTGATGTCCGTGGGTGCCGTCTGGCGGCCGAAGCCGTGGGTGATCTCG
>CAYRQC010000113.1:0-7923 GCA_964426265.1 uncultured Phycisphaerales bacterium
GTCGTCGCTGCCGTCGTCGTCGTCGCGCAGCACGCGCATCGGCCCGACCTGCGGCGCGAAGTAGACCAGGCCATCACTCTCCTGGAGCTCTTCGAGCACGCGCTCGCGGAGATAGACACACTTCGGCGCTGGCTCGCCACCCGCAGGCTCCTCGAGCAGCCGCACCAGCGCAATCGCCCGTCCGTCGTCCTCTGCGGTCGGGCCGGCGCGCAGGCGCTTCGCCAGCTCGTCGGGGCGCGGCTCGGGCTTGGGCGCGTCGCTCCAGGCGCGCGGGATCGGTGCGAGCACCGCATCGACGCCGACTGCACAGAGCAAGGAGAGCAAGGCGAGCAGCAGCGCGGTGGCCGTCGCGCGCCGCCACGACGCGCGCGCGGGCGCGGGAAGACCCACCGGCACGACTCGCTGCGCAGAATCGAGCGCCGCCGTCGTGACCCCGACAACGGCGACGGCACAGAGCAGCATTCGCCCGGGACCATCCTCCCACGGCTCGCTGCCGAGCAAACCAAGCGCGAGCGCGGCGAAGAAGAGGGCGGCGAGCGCCGGTGGTCGCGGCACGAGGGTGCACTGCGGAACCGTCAACGCAAGCGCGAGCGGGACGCCGACCAGCAGCAGCCAGCTTCCGGAGACGCCGCTCGACCCGGCAACGCCGTCCGCAAACCAGGCCGCGACCGATAGCAGCAGCAGCGCGCCGATCGACAGCAGCGGCCATTGCAAGGCGCGCCACGACTCGTGCCGCTGGGCGGCCCGTCGGCGCACGGTCGTGAACGCGAGCAGTAGCCCTGCAAGCGCAACCAGCGTGGCAGGCGACGGCGCGCCCGCGCGCCATCCCGCGATCGCCAACAACAGCGCGACGAAGACGGCGTGGCCAAGCTTGCTCAGAGCCTCACGCTTCATGCGACGCCACCGTGGTCGCGACCGCTGCCTCGTCCGCAGCGTCGGTCCGCTCGGCGCGATCGACCCGCTCAGTGCCGCCGAGCTGCATCTCGAGGAGCTGGTAGTAGCGGCGCGAGCCGACGCGGATCGCCAGCCAGTCGCGCGTGAGCTGCGTCTCGTCGACCTGGCCGAGATGCAGCACCACGCGGCGCCCCTCGCCGAGCTCCGCCGGCTGCGGCGGCAGGTCGGGCGGATCGCTGACGGGCACGGGTCGCGCGAGCGCGAGCACGCCGAGAAACGTGTCGAGATCCTTGCAGCTCGTCGTGCAGTGGATGCGCGCACCGCCCGCCTCGATCAGCGCCAACGAGATCGGGACGTCGCGTTTCAGCAACGCGCGCACGATGCCGGCGGCAAAGCGCATCGCTTCGTCGAAATCACCTTGCCGGAACGTGCGAGCCGTGCGGCCCACACGCAAGTCGACCACCAGGTGCACGAGTGGCGGCGCCTCGCCACGAAAGATTCGCAGCACCTTGTGGCCGCGGCGCGCGGAGAGGCGCATGTGGACCCGGCGCTCCGGATCACCCAGGCGCCAATGGCGCAGCGCATAAAACTCGCCATCTCCGGGTCCGGTCGGTTGGGGACGATCGAGCCCGCGCGGCCGCAGCGCGAGCATCTCTTCGAGCACGCGCTCGCGCAGCGCACGCGGCCGCGGCAGCACCCAGAGATCGGTCGGCACGTCGAAGGTGGCGATGCGCGTCCGGAAGCCGAAGGCGCCGCGGACCTGCACCTCGAAGGTGAGGTGGTCGTGGCGGCCGCGCTTGATCGCGCGCAGCCGGATCGGCAGCCGTCCGAGCGACGTCGGCAGGAGCGACGGCGTGCCCGCGATGAGCGCCGCGACCGGACCACGCGCCTGCAGGACGACGGCGAGCGGCGCGAGCGCGCCGACGAAGCAGTAGTCGATCTCGAGCAGGCGCTCCTCGTCCTCGATCAGGCGCGCGGGTGGCAGGGCGACGAAGCGCAGCCGCTCGAGGGCGCGGCCGCCCGGCGACGTGAAGAGCAGGAGGCCGAGCGCGAAGCCGCCCGCCATCGCCGGAAACGGATGACCGAAGAGGAGCGCCGTCGTGAGGAAGGTGGCGGCCGCGAGCAGGCAGACCTTGCCGCTTGAGCTCCAGCGTCGGCGCACGGTCACGCCACTTTGCTCACGCGGGCACGCGCACCCGTTCGAGCAGCTCGGTCAGCACGCGCGCCGCGAGGGCGCGTCCCGACTCGCCGCTCGCGCTGCCGGCTCCACTGACGACGACGCGGTGCGCGAGCACCGGAACCGCCAGCTCCTTCACGTCTTCCGGCACGACGAAGTCGCGGCCGCGGACGCGCGCGCGGGCCCGAGTTGCGCGCTCGAAGGCGATCGCGCCGCGCGGGCTCGCGCCAAGCCGGATGCGCCCGTCCCGCCGCGTCGCCTCGACGATGTCGAGCAGGTATTCGAGCACGCTGGCGTCCATTCGCACCTGCTTGACCGCCTCGCGTTCGGCGAGGACCTCGGCGCCGGTGGCGACCGGCTCGAGTGCATCGATCGGCGCGCCCGCACGGTGTGCTTCGAGGATCCGGCGCTCGGTGTCGCGATCGGGGTGGCCGATGTTCGTACAGAGCAGGAAGCGATCGAGCTCCGACTCGGGCAGCGGATAGGTTCCGGCGAACTCGATCGGATTCTGCGTCGCCACCACGAAGAAGGGCGAGGGCAGCTCATGTACCTGGCCGTCGACGCTGACGTGCTCATCCTCGAGTGCTTCGAGCAGGCTCGACTGCGTGCGCGGCGGCGTCCGGTTGAGCTCGTCGGCGAGCACGATGTGGGCGAAGATCGGCCCCGGCTTCCACTCGAAGATGCCGCGCTCCGGCAAGAGCACGGAGACCCCGAGCAGGTCGGCCGGCAGCAGATCGGAAGTGAACTGGATGCGGTGGAACGAGAGGTCGAGTGAGCGGGCGAGCGCGCGCGCCAACATCGTCTTGCCGACGCCCGGTACGTCTTCGAGCAGCAGGTGGCCGCCGGCGAAGAGTGTGGTGAGCAGCGCGTCGATCACATCGGGTTTGCCGAGGAGTGCGCGCGAGAGCTGGACGCGGAGCCGCTCGGCGAGCCGAGTCGTCGAGACATGGGCTGCAGTCGGGTTCATGCGGCGGCAGTCTCCGTGGAGCGGGCGCGGAACTCAACGGCTCGCATGTCGTGCGGTGCGCTGGCCCTGTATCGCCTCGGCGGGAGTTGGCAATCTCTCGCGACTTCTGTGGTCGGCAGTGGGGCCTTGCAAGAGGGATGTCGACATGGCGATCGGAACGCTGCTCCTTTCCCCTTGGCTCGGCGTGCTGGCACCGGGTGACGCCATCGCGATCGAGAAGGTCCGGCTCGGAGGGGGCGGCGGAGACGCGAGCGCGTCGGTCACCGTGCTGCTCTTCGACGGGCGGATCACGGCGATCGGTCCGGAGATCGCGATTCCGGCGGGCGCCGAGCGGATCGACGGCAGCGGGCTCACCGCCATCCCCGGCTTCATCGACGCCTTTGCCGAGGTGGTCCTCGACAAGGAGGCGGGTGCGCCGACGGTCGCCAAGAACGACGGCGTCGCACAGGACTACGGAGCCGCGGCGTATGCCGAGACGGCCGAGGCGAGCCGCCGCGGGCTGCGACCCGACCTTCATGCACGCGAACTGCTCGCGACGCCGTCGACCGATGCGCTCGACAAGCTTCGCCAGGCCGGCTTCACGGCACAGTTGCTCGGCCCGATCGATGGCCTGTTGCCGGGTCAGCCATGCTTGGTCGAGCTCGGCGACGCACCGCCGCGACGGAGCGTCGTCACGGAGCCGGGCATCCTGTTGCTGAAGTTCCGCTCCGGTGGCGGGGGTGGGGGCGGCCGCGGGCGCCCGCGCGACGGCGAGGACTTTGGCTATCCGACGACGTTGATGGGGGCGCTCGCCCATTTGCGCCAGGCCTTCCTTGATGCCGGTCGACTGCGCAGTTGGCGCGACTCCTATCGCCGGAGCCCCGAAGCGGTGCCGCGGCCGCCGGACGACAGCTGTCTCGACACGCTGTTGCAGGCGATGGATGGCTCGCTGCGCGTCGCCTTCCTGGTCGATCGCGAGAACGACATCCGGCGCGCGCTCGCGTTTGCGGAGGAGTTCCACCTGCGACCGTTGATCGTCGGTGGCAAGGAGGCGTGGAAGTGCACGAGTGAGCTGGCGGCGGCGCACGTGCCGGTGATCGCGAGCCTCGCACTTGCCGATGAACCGACGCGCAAAGGGGCGACGAAGAAGAAAGTCGCGGCGCCGGCAGCTCCGGCCGCACCCGAGGGTGGGGCGGCCAAGCCAGCGCCGGACGGTGCAGCGGCAACGCCTCCCGTACAAGAGCCCGCGCCCGCGGTGGCAGCCGTGCCTCCCGTGATCCCAGCGGTCCCTCCGGCGACTCCACCCGCGCCTGTTCCGGTCGCAGTCCCGGCTGTAGTCCCGGCGCCAGCGGCCGCCCCAACCACCATCGCGCCGGTCGAATGGGAGATCGCCGATCCCGTGCTGGCAGAGCCACTCGAACTCTTCGAGCAGCGCGAGGCGCAGTGGGTCGATGAGGTCGAAAACGTGGAGCGGCTGTTGGCAGCAGGGGTCGAAGTGGCGTTGACGCAACGTGGCAGCAGCAACCCCGGTGACTTCTTCGCCGACCTGCGTGTCGCGATCGAGCACGGGCTCGGCGCCGACGCGGCGCTTGCGGCGCTGACGACGACGCCGGCGCGGTTGCTGGGCGCCGAGCGCGAGCTCGGTCGGGTGCGGGTCGGAGCACCGGCCAATCTGTTGCTGGTCGAAGGCGACCTTGCGGCGAAGGAGCGCGCGGTGCGCCACCTCTTCATCGGCGCCCACCATTTCGTCGGAGCGAAGAAGAAGGCGCCGGAGAAGGGCGACAGCGCCAAAGACGGCAAGGAAGGCAAGGAGAGCCCGAAGAGCGAGCCGCCGGATGCCGCCGGGCTCGATCTCACCGGAACGTGGTCCCTGGAGGGTGGCGGCCGCGGCTTCAAGTCGACCCTCACGCTGAAGCAGGACGGCACGCAGCTCAGCGGCAAGCTCGAGAGCGAGATGGGAGTCGCCGACATCACGGCCGGGTCACTCGAAGGGGACCAGTTCAAGCTCACCATCAGCGCGACGTTCCAGAACCAGAAGTTCACCTTCACGCTGAGCGGCAAGGCCACGAAGGAGGAGCTCACCGGCAAGTTCGAGACGCCGTTCGGCGAGCCCAGCGACTTCACGGCCAAGCGCGGTCCGGGTGGAGACGAGCGATGAGCTTCGCACGACGGACGATCTGTCTGGTGCTGGCCGCGACGCCGGGAGGAGCGCTCTTCGCCGGTGATGGCGGCACGCCCGACGACTTCGTGACTGATGCCGATCGGCGGCCGACGCTCCAGACTCACGGGCAGCTCTTCATCCACGATGCGACGCTGCTCACGGTTTCGCACGGAACGCTCGAACTCGGCGACCTGCTGGTGCAGGACGGCAAGATCGTCGCACTCGGCACCGAGCTCACGCCGCCCGCCGGAGTGCCTCTTCTCGAAGGAGCAGGGCTCTTCGTGATGCCAGGCCTGATCGATTGCCACAGCCATGCGGCGATCGAAGGCGGCGTCAACGAAGGGACGCTCTCGATCGTCCCTGAGGTCCGCATCCGCGACGAGGTCGACCAGCGCGACCCGACGATCTGGCTCGCACTGGCCGGCGGCACCACCTCGATGAACCTGCTCCACGGCAGTGCGAACGTCATCGGCGGCCAGAACGCGGTGGTCAAGATGCGCTGGGGGAAGAGTGCCGCTGAGATGCTCTTCGCAGGCGCGCCACGCGGGGTCAAGTTTGCGCTCGGCGAGAACCCCAAACAGAGCAGCAGCAGCGGCAGCTTCGATCGCCAGCGTCGCTATCCGAACACGCGTATGGGGGTCGAGGCGGCGCTGCGACGCGCCTTCACCCGCGCGCAGGACCACCGCACGGAGTGGAAGCAGTACGCCGACGCGAAGGCGCGCGGTGAGGAGCGGCTCGAGCCGCGGCACGACCTGCGGCTCGAAGCGCTGGTCGACATCATGGAGGGGCGGATCCTCGTCCACAGCCACTGCTATCGCGCCGACGAGATCCTGATGCTGATGCGGGTCGCGGAGGACTTCGGCTTCCGCATCAAGACGCTCCAGCACGTGCTCGAGGGCTACAAGGTGGCACCCGAGATCGCCAAGCACGGAGCGGGCGCGTCGACCTTCTCCGACTGGTGGGCCTACAAGCTCGAGGCGTATGACGCGATCCCGTACAACGCGGCGCTGCTCGAGCTGGCCGGCGTCCACTGCTCGGTCAACTCCGACTCGGCCGACCTGACGCGCCGCCTCTACCATGAAGCGGCCAAGACGCTGCGCTACGGCAATCTCTCCGAGCAGACCGCGCTCGCACAAGTGACGCTGAATCCGGCCTGGCAGCTCGGGATCGACGGCCACGTCGGCAGCCTCGACATTGGCAAGGATGCCGACCTCGCCGTCTTCAACGGCCATCCGCTCAGCGTCTACTCGCGCTGCGAGTACACCTTTGTCGACGGCGAGTGCTACTTCGAGCGCCACTACGCGGCCGGCGAGACGCGGCCGCTCAACACCACCGGCGCGAGCTTCGGACCGATCGACTGCCCGGATCCGTCGCAGCTGCCGTTGCCCGGAAATGGCGGCGTCTACGCGCTGGTGGGCGGCACGCTCCATCCGGTGAGCGGCCCGGTGATCGAGAAGGGCGTCGTGGTGATCGACCACGGCAAGATCGCCGCCGTTGGTGCCGACGTGCGCGTTCCCGACCATGCCGAGGTCGTGCGCTGCGAGGGGCTCCACGTCTACCCGGGCTTGATCGACGCGGCCGACACGCTCGGCCTCGGCGAGATCGGGTCGGTGGCGGGAGGCCAGGACACCAACGAGCTCGGCGGGATCGAGCCCGATCTGCGCGTGACCGCGGCGATCCACCCCGGGAGCAGCCACATCCCGGTGACGCGCTGCGACGGCGTCACTGCGGCGCTCGTGCTGCCGAGCGGCGGCACGCTGCCGGGGCGCGGCACGTTGATCCAGCTCGACGGCTTCACGTGGGAGGAGATGACGCTCGCGGTTGCACTGGTGCAGCGGATCTCTTTCCCGTCGGTCGCGGCCGACGAGGCGCCGGAGAAGGCACTGGAGAAGGAAGAGGTCACCAAGCTCGATGAGCTCTTCGAGAAGGCGCTCCGCTACGCCGACGCGCGCGCTGCGGGGAGCAGCGATGCGCGTGCGCCCGGCTACTCGGCGCTTGCGCCGTTCCTGCGTGGTGCCGACGGGAAGCTGCCTGGTCTCTTCCTGATCGACGCCAATGGCGTGAACCAGCTCCGCGCGGCGGTCCTCTTCGCCGAGAAGCACCAGCTGAACTACGCGCTGCTCGGCTGCGGCGACGCGTGGCTGGTCGCCGACTTCTTGAAGCAGCACGGGACGCGCTGTCTCGTCGCCCGGTCGCTCGGGATGCCGGATGGCGATCAGCGCTACGACGCGGCCTACCAAAACGCGGGACGGCTGCATGCCGCCGGCGTCCCGTTCGCAATCGTGACGATGGAACAGGAGAACGTCCGGCAGCTCGGCCACCATGCCGGGATGGCGGCGGCGTTCGGTCTGCCGCGCGATGCGGCGCTGCGGAGCATCACGCTCTCGCCGGCCGAGATCCTCGGCGTGGCCGATCGACTCGGGAGCCTGCAGGCCGGAAAGCTCGCAAACGTCATCGTGACCGACGGCGACCCGCTCGAGCTGCGCACGCATGTGCGGCACGAGTTCATCGCGGGCCGGCCGATCCGTCTGGTCAGCAAGCAGACGGAGCTCTACGAGACCTACAAGCGGCGGATCCTCGACACGCAAAAGAGCGGCGGGAGCCCGGCCGCGGCGGGCGGCTGATCTACGCCGGCTCGCCGTCGTCGAGGTGCGGAGCGCTGAATGGATGCGGAGCGCTGCCGCCGCGGCGCCGTCGGCGTCTCCGACGGTGAGTCGGTGGCGCCGCCGGGCTGGCCGGTGGGGC
>CAYRQC010000114.1:0-2650 GCA_964426265.1 uncultured Phycisphaerales bacterium
TCGAGGGCGTCCACTACCTGCAGCACAACCTGAACGTCGTCTTGCGCGTCGCCGCGGCGCGCGATCCGCGGCTGGCACCGATGCGCGAGACGTCGCTCGCCCTGCAACGACGCGCTGTGCGACTCGCGCTCGAGAGCGCGCTCTGGGATCGAGCGCCGGCCGAGTTCACGGGCTCCGATCCCGGCTGGCCCAATCCGCGCGTGCGCGCCGCGGCGATCACGGCCTGCGTGCGCGTGTGGGGCGCGCCGCGGCTCGCGCGACTTCTCGGCGAACTCGACCGCCCGAACGTCGAACCCGCGCGCCTCGTCGCCGTGTTGCGCGCCGTCGCGCGCGCCGGACTGCCCGAGCCCGCCGCAGACTTGCCCGAGAGCGAGCGCGTTCGAGTGCGCGCGGCCTGGGTCGACGCGCTTTACCGCCATGCGACGGAGCACCCCGAGGGCCTGGTGCGGCTGGCCGGGATGCAGGCCTTGGGAACGGTCAGCGGCCGCACTCGCTTTTCGCTGCGCGAGCTCGATTGGCAGCGCTGGTACAGCGAAGCGCGCGTCGCCCAGACGCCCGCCGCCGGTGCAGTCGAGCGCCAGCCTTGAGCGACGCGCCGCAGAGTCCGACGCGGGCGCGGCTGTTGACCGTGCTCAAGCTCGTTCTCGCCGCGCTCGTGTTCGCGCTCGTCGTGTACGTCGTGCCCTGGAGCGACGAACTGCGCCACAAATCGAGTGCCGGTACGCATGTCTTCCACGGCCGCATCGAAGGCGATTGGAAGTCCGAGCACATCCGCTTCACGTTTGTCGACGTGCAAGGCGGCGGTGGGCTCCCGGCGGAGTGGGGCGCGCACGACCTGGTGGTCACCGAGCTCGACGTCTCACGCAGCGCGACGACTTCGTGGCAGCCCGGCATCCCGCGCGTGTTCCGCGACGTCGAGTCGCGCGGCTTGGCGATCGCCCTGGCGCTGGCGGGGCTCGGCATCGTCGCGACGGCGCTGCGCTGGTGGCGTCTGCTCGGCGCCGCGGGTTGTCCGACGCGTTTCTTCGCCGCGCTGCGCCTGACGTTCATCGGCTTCTTCTTCAACATCGTCGTGCCGGGATTGACCGGCGGCGACGTGGTCAAGGCGGTGATGATCGCGCGCTCGAACCCCGAGCGGCGCGCGCCGGCGGCGATGAGCGTGCTCGTCGATCGCCTGATCGGCGTGCTGGTGCTCGCCTCGATGGGGGCCGCGGCGATCGTGATGCAGGACGAGAAGTTTCCGTACCCGCGCGCTCCGATCTACATCGGCTTGCTCGCCGCGGCGGTCGCGATCCCGGCGTACCTGAGCCAGACGGTGCGACGCGCGATCGGCTTCGAGAAGTGGATCGACAGGCTGCCGCTGTCGAAACTGATCCGGAAGCTCGACGACGCGATCACGGTGTACTCGCGCTCGCCCGGCGAGTTCGCGCTCGCGCTCCTGTTCTCGCTCGTCAATCAGTCGTGCGTGATGGCCGCGCTGGTCGTGCTCGGACATGCCTTCGGCGACACGGCGCTGACGCTCACCGACTACGTGGTCGTCGGCGCCGTCGGCAATCTCGCCAGCGCCGTGCCGCTGACACCCGGCGGCGTCGGAGTGACCGAGGTGCTGTTCGGCGAGATGACTGCCGCGCTCGGCGGTACGTGGAGCATCGGGCTCGCCGTGTCGCTCGCGTGGCGCGTGTGCATGATCTCGATCGGGCTCTTCGGCGGCTTGTTCGTGCTCACTCCCGGCGGCAAGTTGTCCGACAAGGAACGGGCCGCTCTGACCGTTCCCACGCACTGACCTCGCACCCGCCCGCCGCCGCATGTCCCTGCTCGTCATCGGAACCCTCGCCTATGACACGATCGAGACGCCCTTCGCGCGCCGCGCGGACGTGCTCGGCGGATCAGCGGTGTATTTTTCCGTCTCGGCCGCGAACTTCGGCGGCGTGCGCCTGGTCGGCGTGGTCGGCGGCGACTTCGGGAAGCCCGACTTGGAACTCCTGAGCACGCGCGGCGTCGACGTGCGCGGCGTCGAGCGCGTCGAGGGCGGCAAGAGTTTTCGCGGGAGCGGTCGCTACGAGGCCGACTGGAACACGCGCACGACGCTCGAGACGCAGCTCAACGTCTTCGAGCATTTCGATCCGAAGGTGCCCGAGCACTTTCGCGACTCGCGCTACGTGTTCCTCGCCAACGCCGAGCCCAAGGTGCAACTGCGCGCGCTCGAGCAGTGTCGCCAGCCCGCCTTCGTCGTCGCCGACACGATGAACCTGTGGATCGAGATCCGGCGCGACGAGTTGCTCGAAGTGCTGCGCCGCGTCGACGGCCTGGTGCTCAACGACGAGGAGGCGCGCATGCTCACCGGCGAGCGCAACCTGATCCGCGCCGCGGCGAAGGTGCGCGAACTCGGACCGCGCTACGTGATCCTCAAGAAGGGCGAGCACGGCGCGTTCCTGTTCGGCGAGGACGTGCGCTACGCGCTGCCCGCCTACCCGGTCGACGAGGTTGTCGATCCGACCGGCGCCGGCGACTGCTTCGCGGGCGGCTTCATGGGCTACCTGGCGGGCGCCGATTGCGTCGAGCCGCCGACCCTGCGGCGCGCGATGCTGTACGGCACGGTGACCGCTTCCTACTGCGTCCAGGGCTTCGGGATCGAAGCGCTGGCGGCCAA
>CAYRQC010000115.1:0-3053 GCA_964426265.1 uncultured Phycisphaerales bacterium
TCACGGTCAGTTCCTACCTCGGACTCCTGTTCCTGCTGCTGCTGGTGATGGGGCTGGTCTTCCAGATCCCGCTCATCATGACGGTGCTGTCGGCAACGGGGTTGGTGCCACCGACCTACTACTCGGGCAAGCGGCGCTACTTCATCCTCGGCATCTTCATCGTGGCGGCGATCATCACGCCGCCCGACTACGTCTCGCAACTGCTGGTCGCCGGACCGATGCTGTTCCTGTTCGAGCTCGGCATCGTGCTCTCGAAGAGCGCCGCACGCCTGCGGGCGGAGCGCAAAGGTTCATCCCCATGAAGGTCGGAATCTTCGGCTACGCAGGCGTCGGCAAGACGTCGCTCTTCACGGTCCTCACCGGGCAGGAGGTGGCCGTCCACACGCCGGGCGAGAAGCATTTGGCGTCGGTCGAGGTGCTCGATCCGCGGCTCGATCAGCTCCGCACGATCTGGAGCCCGCGGAAGTTCACCCGCGCGCGCTTCGAGGTCGAGGATGAGCCGGCTGTGCCGCGCGGGGACGTGTCGGGTCGCGGCGAGCGCGTCGCCACGATGCGCGAGCCCGATGCGATCCTGTTGGTGATCGGTGCCTTCGACGAGGCGGCGATGCAGCTTGGCAAGGAGCTCGCGGAGCCGATCGCACAGCGGCGCGCACTGCTCGACGACCTGCTGCTGCTCGACCTCGAGGCGCTCGAGAAACGCATCTCGAAGAACGAGGAGCGGCTGAAGAAGGGGGCCGGCGACCGACCGGCGATGACGCGCGAGGTCGAGCACCTGCGCCGCATCCTGACGCACGTCGAGTCGGGGAAGAGCCCGCGCGAGATCACCGACACCGACGAGCGTCACTTGCTCCATGAGCTCCGGCTCTTCCACGATCGCCCGATCGTCACGGTCTTCAACGTCGGCGAGCCGACGCTGGTCGACGCGGCGGCCGTGGCGAAGCTGCGCGCGCAAGTTCCGGGATGCGCGGTGCTCACGGCGCCGATCGAGAAGGAGATCGCCGCGCTCGACGGTGCCGACCGCGACGCCTTCCTCGCGGAGTACCACTTGGGTGAGCCGGCTGCGGGCCTGCTCACCCGGCTCGCCCTCGAGGCGCTCGATCTCATCTCCTTCTTCACGATGGGAGCGGACGAAGTGCGCGCCTGGCCGATCCAACGGGCGAGCAATGCGGTCACGGCGGCCGGCAAGATCCATAGCGACCTGGCACGCGGCTTCATCCGGGCCGAAGTCATCCCGTTCGTGCGGATCGCGTCGGCCACCAACGAGCGCGAGCTCAAGGCGCTCTCCAAGCCCGAGCTGCAGGGCAAGGAGTACGTGGTCACGGATGGCGACATCCTCAACATCCGCTTCAGCGTGTGAGCGGCTTCAATGGTCGTCGGCGCGCCGATCCGCACTGCCGCACTGCTCGCAACTGGCGAGGAGCTGATCCGCGGCGTCGTTGCGGACGGCAACTCGGCGTGGCTCGCGCAGCGGCTGCGGCCGCTTGGCATCGAGCTGGTCGAGATCCGCGTCGTGGGCGATGGCTTGGTCGCCATTCGCACGGCGATCGAGGAGCTCACGCGACGCGCTGATCTGGTGGTGATCGGTGGCGGGCTCGGTCCGACGGCGGATGATCGCACGCGCGATGCGCTGGCGGCAGCGGCGCAGGTCGAGCTCGTGGTCCACCCGGAAGCGGCGCGCCTCGTGGCGGGTTACTTCGCGCGGCTCGGGCGCTCGCCGTCCGCAAGCAACGATCGCCAAGCGCTGCTGCCCGTGGGAGCCGCAGTCGTCCCGAACCCGACCGGCTCCGCGCCCGGAATCGACCTTCGTATCGGGACCGCGCGCGTGGTGGCACTCCCCGGCGTTCCGGGCGAGCTGCGCGCGATGTTCGAACCGCTCTTGCCGGAGCTGCGCGCCACCGCGGCCGCGCTCCCGTTTGCCGAACGGCTGCTGCAAGTCGTCGGACTGCCGGAATCGGTGGTGGGCGAGCGCGTGGCGCGCTGGATGGGGGCGTCCGAGGCGCCGCTCGTCTCCGACATCGTTCGCCATGGCGTGGTCACGATCACGGCGTGCGATCGCGACGATGCGGCGGGTCGGGCGCGCCTCGATGCGGCGATCGCCGACATGCGCTCGGCACTCGGCACGCACCTCTTCGCGGAGGGGGAGGTGACGCTCGCGGCGCATCTGGTTGCCCGGCTGCGGGAGCGCGGTGAGCGGCTGGCGGTCGCCGAGTCGTGCACCGGCGGGCTGCTCGCGGCTGCTGTGACCGATGTCCCCGGCAGCTCGGACATCTTCGTTGAAGGAGTGGTCAGCTACGCGAATGAGGCGAAGCGGCGGGCGCTCGGCGTCACAGCGGATGCCTTGCGCGACCACGGTGCCGTCAGCGAGGTGGTGGCGCGGGCCATGGCGGAAGGCGTGCGCGCGCGGGTTGGCGCGACGTGGGGCGTGGCGACGACCGGCGTGGCCGGACCGAGCGGCGGCACGCCCGAGACGCCCGTCGGACTCGTCCACCTGGCGGTGGCCGGCGCGCGTTCCACGGTGCACCTGCGTCGCCAGTTTCCGGGAGATCGCGACTCGGTCCGCCGATTCGCGGTCGTGGCGGCGCTCGACCTGCTGCGCCGACAGTTGGTCTGATGGTCGGACCACGTCGCGCGTTGTCGCCGTCGGCCTTGGCTGCCATGATGCACGGCTCGCCAGGTGGCGCGACTCCCCGATGGTGTAATCGGTAGCACACGGGACTTTGAATCCTTCAGTCCAGGTTCGAGTCCTGGTCGGGGAACCATCGGAGAGCCGGACGCATGCGGCGCGCAGTGCCGTGCCGCCGTCCGTGCGCGGGAATTGACCGTTTCGAAGCTGCCGGTTAAGAGTGGCCGCCTTTTTTCTCGGATGTTGGACGCCATGGCGAGCAGTCGCCGCCGTCCGTGACGCCCTCCGGAGAGCCGACCATCACCCCGAGCGCGACGACTCACGGCAGCGACTCGGGGCCTGGCCGCGACTCGGTGGCGACCTCGCTGACCGCTCCGCTTGCCGTGGTGATCCTCGCCGGCGGGCAGGGAAAGCGGCTCGGCTCCGACTT
>CAYRQC010000116.1:0-5388 GCA_964426265.1 uncultured Phycisphaerales bacterium
CCATCCCGACCGGACGGTGGTCGTGATGGCGCTCGCGCAACAGGTGCGCGCCGCCTACGCCACCAACCTCGGCGTCGCCGCGCCCGGCGGCGAGACGATCGTCATCACCGAGCCGGGCCTCGGCGGCACCTCGATCGAAGCCGCGATCACGATCGGCCACCCGCGCGTCGAATCGAACGGCAAGCCCGACGTCGGCACCGACCACTTCATCGCGCACGAGCTCTTCCATCGCTGGCTGCCGGGTGTGCTGAAGCCCGGCGAGCAGGGTCTCGAGTGGTTCTTCGAGGGCTTCACCGACTACTTCTCGCTCTGGCATCTGGCGAGCGTCGGCCGCATCACGCCGCAGCAGTTCGCCGACCAGCTCCGCTTCCTCGCGACCTTCGCGTTGCAAAGCCCTGCCCGCGGCAAGGTCGCCTTCGCCGATCGCAGTGTGAACTGGCGCGACGCCGACGCCGAGACGATCGCCTACAAGGGCGGAACGATGCTCGCGTTCCATCTCGACGTCGAGCTGCGCGAGCATGGAGAGCCCGGCCTTCCGCAGCTCTTTCGCGACCTGATGCGCGAGAACGGCGGCCGCTACACGTTGGCGGCGATCGAGAACTGGTGTGCGGCGAACGGTCTTGCGGAGGCGTGGCAGAAGCACGTCGTCGCCGCGGCGCTGCCGTGCGTCGAGGACGACCTGGTCGGCCTCGGCTACCGCGAGACTCGCGAGGGTGACTCGCGAGTGATCAAGGCCGCGGGCGTCGACCTCGCCGCATTCTTCCGGTTCGAGCCGGAGGCGCGCTGAGCGCCGAGGTCACGACCGCCGGCGAGCGCGTAGCATCGGGCCAGTCCGTTCGCCCTCGATCCTTCGGGAGAGCCCGACGTGCGCGACCTCGCCCTGGCCTGCCTGCTCCTCGGTCTGCTTTCCGGTGGCAGCGATGCGCCGCTGGTCGAACAGCAGCGGATCGAGCTGCCACACGTCGAGGGCCGCATCGATCACCTAGCGTTCGACGCAGCGGGCGAGCGGCTTTTCATCGCGGCGCTCGGCAACGGGACGGTCGAGGTGGTCGACGTCGCACGCGGCGTCGTCGCCGGGCGGATCGAGAAGCTCTCCGAGCCGCAGGGAATCGTCTATCTGCCAGAAACCAAGCAGGTCGCCTTCACCACCGGCGGCGACGGCAAGCTCCACGTACACGACGCGACGACGCTGAAGGAGATCCGGAGCTTCGGAGTCGGCGGCGATGCCGACAACGTGCGGGTCGATGCGGCGGCCGGGTTGCTCTACGTCGGCTGTGAAGAGGGACTCGCGGTCGTCGACGTGACCAAGTGGGAGAAGGTCGCGACCATCTCCCTCGCCGGCCATGCGGAGTCATTCCAGCTCGATCCGTCTGCGGGGCGCTGCTACGTGAACGTGCCCGATGCCCATCACATCGCGGTGGTCGACCTGAAGGAGCGCAAGGCAGTCGCAACCTGGGCGACGGGCGATGCGGCGAAGAACTACCCGATGGCGCTCGACGTCGGTACGCACCGGCTCTACGTCGGCTGTCGCGAACCGGCGTGTCTGCTCGTGCTCGATACGACCGACGGCAAACGGATCTCGAAGCTGCCGATTGGCGGCGATTGTGACGACGTCTTCATCGATGAAGCGCGGGCGCGAATCTACGTCACCTGCGGCGGGGGTGTGGTATCGAGCTTCAGTGGCGAAGGCGCCGCGGCGCCGGCGGCGCTCGCCGATGTGACGAGCTCTCCAGGCGCGCGGACGGGGCTCTTCGTCGCTACAGCAATGAAGCTGTTCGTCATCGCGCCCCATCGCGGCGAGCAACGGGCGCAGGTGATCGTCTTCGCGACACACTGAGTTCACGATGCGCCTTCCTTCCAATCCCCGCGGTCGTGGCGCGGCCGAGAACCCCGCTGATCGCTTCACGCGCATGCAACTGGTGCCCGACGCCGAAGGGCTCGCCGCCGCGGCCGCCGCTGCGATGGACGACGAGATCCCCTCACCCGCGACGCAGTTCTTCGAGGACTCGTCGCGCTCGATCCTCTCCGAGAACGACAGCCCCGATCTCCCGTTCGACGTGAGCGTCAACCCGTACCGCGGTTGTGAGCACGGCTGCATCTACTGCTACGCGCGTCCGACGCACGAGTACCTCGGCTTTTCGGCCGGTCTCGACTTCGAGACGAAGATCCTCGTGAAACGTGACGCGCCCGCGTTGTTGCGTGCCGCGCTGATGGCTCCGAAGTGGCGACCGCGCGTCCTCGCGCTTTCCGGCGTCACCGATTGCTACCAGCCGATCGAGCGCACGCTACGGATCACGCGCAGTTGTCTCGAAGTGCTCGCCGAGTTCCGGAACCCGACCGGGATCATCACCAAGAACGCGCTCGTCACGCGCGACATCGACGTGTTGAAGCAGCTCGCCGCCCACGACGCCTCGATGGTGCTGCTCTCCATCGCCACCCTGGACGACGATCTCGCCGCCGCACTCGAGCCGCGCGCCTCGCGTCCGCGCCGCCGGCTCGAGGCAATCGAGCAGCTCGCCGCCGCCGGCATCCCGACCGGTGTGCTGGTCGCACCCGTGATCCCCGGCCTCACCGATCACGAGATCCCCGCGATCGTCGCCGCCGCCGCCCGCGCCGGTGCCCGTAGCGCCTCGTGGCAACTGCTCCGATTGCCCTACGGCCTGAAGGACCTCTTCTCCGACTGGCTCGCCCGCCACCGTCCCGACCGCCGCGACAAAGTGTTGCATCGCATCCGCGAAGTCCGCGGCGGCAAGCTGAACGAGACCGAGTTCGGCACGCGCATGCGCGGCGAAGGCGAGTTCGCCGAGCAGATCGAGCAGCTCTTCCGCGTGGCCGTGACGCGCGCCGGTCTGGGTGCCCGACGCTTCGAGCTGTCCGCCGCAGCCTTTCACCGCCCGGGTCCGCGGCAGGCGAGTCTCTTTCCGTCGAGCTGAACGTGCTGCCGGCGCCGGCTGGTCGGAAGGCGCCGCAGGGCCACCCATTGACGATTTCCGAATGCGGGACTACTCCATCTCCTCACGTTCCGAGGAGAGCATGCCCGCTCTCGATCGACGGGAGCGGCTCACCACTCGAAGTTCGCGGCGCGCGAGGAAGGCGTGCGGACGGGAACCAGCTTTCCGGCCTCCCTGATCACTGGCACGAACTTGGGCGGGGGGTATCGGCTCCGCCGTGTTCGGCGTCCGCATCGACGACGAAGGCGAGCTTTGGTGTCCCACCCAGCCCCACAGCCCACCTCTTCAGACGCGACTCCGGCGGCACGTGAGAGTGCGTCTTTCGATCGAACCACCTCGGCTGCTTCCCGAGATTCCCGACCTTTTCCCAATCAAGAATGCGGCGGGAGCGACGGTGAAGCTTGTCGTGGTCTTGCCGGGCTACGTCATGGAGTTCGAGGTGCATCCTGGAGTATTGCAATGACGGCGCAGCAAGCACGCGACGTGTGTATGTCGATGACGATCGCTACTCGGTATGGCTTGTCGACGCTGGCAGCCCTGGTGAGTTCAGTTTCTACAGCCTCGGGTCAGGAGCTGATCTGGCGCGTCGACAGCACAGCGAAGGGACAGCTCTTCGGGGCCCGCCTCTCGCGTGTGGAGGATCTCAACGGCGACAGAGTCATCGACGTAGTCGTCGGCGCCCCCGGGACCAATTGCGCCAGCTTCTTCGATGGACGCGTCTTCGTGCGCGACGGCGACGCCGGCTCGCCGCTGTTCGACTGGTGCGGGGATGAGGATCTCGCAGGGTACTCCGTGTCATGGGTTCACGATGTCGATGGCGGCGGCCGTCCCGATGTGCTGGTTGGGGCGCGACTGTACGACGAGCCAACACTCGGCGACGGCACCGGTCGTGTCGTACTCCTGTCCGGGGAGACCGGTCAGCCGATCTGGCAACTGATTGGAGAGTACCCCGACAGCCGGTTCGGGTCGGTCGTCATCGGTCTCGACGATCTGGACGGAGACGGATTCGATGAGATACTTGTGACGGCGCCCAACTGGGACTTCAATGGGCTCGGTCGCGTGTATGTCGTCTCGTCGATCGATGCTCATGTGATCCGCATTCACCAGGGTACCAAAGTAAGTGACAACCTCGGTTCTGCTGCAACGCGGATCGCGGACGTGGACGGCGATGGACTTTGTGACTACGCCTTATACACGACACTGGATCGCGATCAGGATGGCGGGCGGATTGATGTATATTCGGGTGCGTCTGGTGCATTCATCATCAGTTGGACCGGTGACTCGAATCAGGAGCTGGGTGCTCAGATGCAGGATGCCGGGGACTGGAATGGCGATGGGTCGGGCGACTTGATGTCTTGGCTACATCTCGGTGGAGTCGGGGATGCTGGCATACGCGTCTATTCCCCCGCGACAGGCAATCTGCTCTATGAACTCTTCCATGACGGTACGAACTTCGGCGACGGCTGGGGCTACGGGCTCGGGATGGTTGGCGACATGAACCACGACGGCTACGCGGAGTACGCGATCGGTGTTCCGTACGATCGACACGATGGCCGCGCCGCGGGCCGAGTTGATCTCTATTCGGGTCGCACCAAACGGATCCTCTACCACTACTACCCCGGCTACGCCGATGGTGCTTTCGGCGACGAGCTGATTGGTGGTGATGACCTGAACGGCGACGGGATCCCTGATTTGGTGATCGGTGCCACTGGCGATCGCAAGACGGCGCCGCTCGGTGGCAGCGCACAGGCCTGGAGCGGAAACGACCTCTTCCTGCAAGCCGAACCACTTGCTCCCGCAGTCGGCGCGACGGTGATCGTCGACCTGCGCGGTGGCGAGCCCAACCTCCTTGGTCTCATCGCGCTCACCGACATCAGCGGCACCCCGATGTTCGAGCCACTCCTCCTCGCCCCCTTCGACGTGAATGGCGAGCTTCAGCTCTGCGCCGACATCGACGCCGCCGCGAGCGGCCTCGACTTCACCATCCTCGCCTACGCCCAGAACCGCAACATCCGAGGGCCTCTCAGTGACTCGCTCGCCGTCACCGTCTCGGTGCAGTAGCTGCCGAGACTCCACGCCACTTTTCGAGTACGCCTCCAAAGCACACCACCACCCACAGCAACGACAAGGAACCTCGCCATGAATCCGACGCTCCACGGTCGCTCGCTCTATCAAGAGATGCAAACGGCCTTCGACTACCGCCCCGTGCTCGACACCGCCGTCCAGCACTGCGGCCTCGCTCCCGATCGCGCGGCAGAACTCTTCGACGCGCTGCTCCAGTGGCTCTCCGTGATCCCTTCCGCCCGCCCCGGCCAGCCGATCCAGATGGTCGCGTCGGTCGATCAGCTCTGGCACGCCTTCGTCCTCAACCCGAAGCTCTACCGCGCCTTCTGCGACCGCTTCTTCGGTCGCTACATCGACCACGACCCGCTCGACC
>CAYRQC010000117.1:0-8549 GCA_964426265.1 uncultured Phycisphaerales bacterium
TCGCGTCCCGGCGCGCAGGGCCTCCAGATTCCGAGCATCCGGTCGCGCGCGGGCGGCACGTCGAACTCGTTCAGTGCGCGCAGTGCCTCCGCACGGATCTCCGTCGGCAAGTCACCGCGCTGCGCCGCGACGCGGGCCAGCCGCTCGGCCTGCTCGCGGCCGCCGATGCGAAACGCCGCGTTCACCGCGCGCCGCAGCAATGGCAGCTCGAGGACGCTGTGATCGTCGAGCTGCGCCGCCAATCGCGGCAGCCCCGCCGCGATCGGCAGGTCGTAGACGGCGCGTGCCGCCTCGACTGCCACCTTGCGATCACGATCACCGATGAGATCGGCGAGCTTCGACGAACCATGGCGCCGCAGCGCGAGCAGCGCGGCCATCCGCACCGCCGGCGCGTTCCCGTCCGCCAGCAGCGCCGCGAGCCGATCGTCATCAGCGCACGCCGCGAGGCCCATCACCACCGCGTGGCGCGAGTAGGCGTCGGCGTCGCCGTTGCACCGAGCCAGCTCGACCATCGGTGCGATTGCGCGCGCATCCTTGTAGTGAGCCAACGCCAACGCCGCGAAGAGGCGCGGCCGCGGAAACGGATCGCAGAGCGCCGCGAGCAGCGGCTCGAACGCCGCGGGCGCCACCGCATCGCCGAGCGCCTTCACCACCTGCGCACGCATCTCCGCGTCGGCGCACCCGAGCTGCGAGAGGAGCAGCGCGACCGCTCCCCGATCGCCCCGGCGCGCGATCTGCCCGAGCGCCCAGATCGAGTGGAGCCGCGCGAACCAGTTGTCGGAGAGACGCAGCACGGTGCTGAGAGCCTCGACCGTGCCAAACGGCTCATCCTTGCCCCGCTCCGCGAGGGCGAACTGCGCCTCTTGCCGCACGCGCTGATCGACGTGGCCGAGCAAGCCGAGCAGCTCGCTCGTGCTGCGCGGTGTGAATCCCTGCTGTAGCAATCGCTGCACATCAGCGACCACCGCGCTCGATCTCACCGCCGGGTCGAAGACGCGCCAGACGCGGCCGCGCTTGGTCTGCACCCAGCCTTGCACCCAGTCGGCGACATACATGCAGCCGTCGGCACCAAACTCACAGTCGGTCGCGACGATGCCGCGCTTGACGAAGTCCTCCTCCCAACCGAGGCGATAGCTCGCCCCGCTCGGCTCGACCTTGAAGGCGACGACGCGTGTGTTGTCCCACTGCGCCTCGAAGTCACAGACGAAGAAGGCGTCGCGGTATTTGGCGGGCAGGCAGGTGCCTGGCTCGTGCGTGAGCCCCGACGGGCCGTGGACGAGATTCGTCACACACGGGACGATCCACGCCGGTTGCTCGTCGTTACGCGGATACCACATCTTCTCGCTGTTCCAGGGGCCGCGCGAGTTGGGCGAGCTGATCCACTGCCAGCCGACGCTCCATCCGCTGTCGCCCCCCTCGACCACATGGACGAGACGCGCCTGGTCACCGCTGTCGGAGTTGTTGTCACAGGTGAAGAGGTCGCCGACGTCGTTGAAGGCGAGTTCCTGTGGATTGCGCAGCCCCGTGTGGAAGAGCTCGAGGCCGCTGCCGTCGAACTCGCAGCGCAGCACCGCGCCGCAGTCCGGCAGCACCAGGTGGCGCCCCTCCTGCGTGACGACGTCGAGCCCGCGGTCGCCGATCGAGAAATAGAGCCGGCCGTCGGGGCCGATCCGCAGCGCGTGCAGATCGTGGCCGACGAAGTTGAAGTGGACGCCGTAGCCGGTCGAGAGCACGTCGCGCTGGTCGGCCACGCCATCGCCGTTCGTGTCGCGCAGCCGCCAGAGGTTCGGGATGTCGGTGAAGTAGACGTCGCCGTTGCGCACGAGAATCCCGGCCGCGATCCCATCGGCGTAGTCGTTGAAGCCGTCGGCAAACACCGTCGAGCGATCGGCGCGACCGTCGTGATCCGTGTCGCGCAGCAACCGGACGCGCTCGTGCTCCTTCAAATAGAGGTCGGCGTTCTTCCCCTCGTGCTTCAGGATCATCGCGACGCGATCAGCGACCGTCCGGCACGCCAGGTCGTCCTCCAGCCAGTCGAGATGCTCGCGCATGTCGAGCACCAGCCGATCGCGCCGGAAGGTCTCCACCACGTAGCAGTTGCCGAACGGATCGAGATCGAGTGCCACCAGGTTGGCGCAGTGCGGCTCGGCCGCGAAGAGCTCGACCGCGAGGCCGTCGGCGACGGCGACGCGCGCCAGCGCCTGCTTCGCCTCGCCGTCATCGGGCGCGACCGCGGGCGCATAGCCGGAGTGGCTCGGCACCGACTGCGCGCAGCCGCGGCGCGCGCCCGCCACTGCGACGACGGGGAGTATGCAGCTCGCCACCGCGAGCCGAAGAACGATCAGGCGAGTCTTCATGGGACGCGGGAGGCTACCGCGGACGATTCGCGATCCTCTGCCATCGCTGGGTGCCTGGCACATCTCAGGCGGTGGGTTTGTGCCTGGCACCGATCAGTCACCATCGGTCAGGTCCGCACGATTTTCGGACCACGGGTTTCCCCTGGAGGCGGTCGGTCCCGCGCGCGTGGAGCGGTGTCGGCCCACGGACCGATAGCTCCCACAGCGAGCAGGCCACACTCCGATCTCACGTTCGGCCCGCCGCGTCGATCACCGGTCGCGGAGCCGATCATGGCCGTGCTTCTTCCCATCGTGGGCGTGCTGTTGGCGGCGCTCGCGCGCCTGTCTCCCCAAGAAACCAAGGACGGCCCGGCGACCGGTGGCGAGCCCGATCTCGCCGACCTGTCTCTCGAGGAGCTGCTGAACGTCGAGGTCGAGGTCACCTCGGTGGCGAAGAAGCCGCAGAGCCTCTCGCGCGCCGCCGCCGCGATCTTCGTGCTCACGGCCGACGACCTGCGGCGCAGCGGTGCGACAACGATCCCCGAGGCGCTGCGGCTGGTGCCGGGGCTCCAGGTCGCGCGACTCAACTCGAGCACCTGGGCGATCTCGGCGCGCGGCTTCAACGGCCAGTACGCCAACAAGCTGCTGGTCCTGATCGACGGACGCAGCGTCTACACGCCGCTCTTCTCGGGCGTCTACTGGGACGCACAGGACGTCCTGCTCGAGGACATCGAGCGCATCGAGGTGATCCGCGGCCCCGGCGCTGCGCTGTGGGGCGCAAATGCCGTGAACGGCGTGATCAACATCATCACGAAGTCGGCGACGCGCACGCTCGGCGGGCTGGTCACCGCCGCTGGCGGAACGCAGGAGCGCGCGCTGGCGGGTGGACGCTACGGAATCAAGCTCTCCGACGACGCGGCGCTGCGAGTCTGGTCGCGCTACGCAGACCACGAAGGGTTCGACAGCCCGTTCGGGAGCGCGATCGAGGACGACTGGGCGCAAGGCTCCGCCGGATGGCGCCTCGATGCCACACCGACGGCGAGCGACGACGTCACCTTCACCGGCGACGTCCGACGTGGCCGCGTCGAGAGCCCTGTGCAGACCAGCCTGCTCGCGCCACCGTTCGCGGTGGTGGGCGAGGATGACAGCCACTTCACCGGCGGCAACGCGCTGGTGCGCTGGAGCCGGACGCTGACGTCCGGCTCGGCGTTCTCGATGCAGGGCTTCTTCGACGGCTACCGCCGGACCACCGCCGGCGTTGACACCGGCGTCGACACTTGGGATCTCGATCTCGACCATCGCTTCGCGCTCGGTGAGCGCAACGAGGTGATGTGGGGCGTGGGTTACCGGCGGTTCGAGACGTCGCTCGACGGCACGTTCGACGTGTCCTTCCTCGACGACCATCGCACGGACGACCTGTGGGGTGC
Source organism: uncultured Phycisphaerales bacterium (assembly GCA_964426265.1). Lineage (GTDB taxonomy): Bacteria > Planctomycetota > B15-G4 > B15-G4 > SIAN01 > SIAN01. The sequence continues at coordinate 3,764 of CAYRQC010000117.1, forward strand.
CTTCCTGCAGGACGAGTGGACGCTGGTGCCCGACCGGCTCATTGCGACGCTCGGGGCGAAGGTCGAGATCAACGACTTCACGGGGTTCGAGCTGCAGCCGAGCATCCGCCTCGCCTGGACGCCGAGCGACCAGCAGACCTTCTGGGCCGCGGTCGGCCGCGCCGTGCGCACGCCTGCTTCGGTCGAGGACGACGGCCTCATCAACATCGTCGCGCCGCCAGCCGACTCCATGTCGCCGCCCACCCAAGTCGTCATCACCGGCAATCGCGACGTCGTCGCCGAGCGCCTCACCGCGTACGAGGTTGGCTGGCGCATCAAGCCGAAGGAGTCGCTCTCGCTCGACCTCGCCGCGTTCGTCAACGACTACACCGACCTGCAGAGCTTCGAGATCGGCACGCCGTTCTTCAGCGGCAGCGGCTTCCTGGTCATTCCACAGCAGTTCGACAACCAGCTCTACGGCCGGACTTGGGGCGGCGAGCTGGCCGCGCAATGGAACGTCTCCGCGAGCTGGACGCTGCACGGCAGCTACTCGCTGCTCTTCGCCGACCTCCACACCAAGCGCGGCAGCAGCGACCCCACTTCGGTCCCGACCGGCGAGAAGAGCTTCCCCGGCCAGCAGGCGCAGCTCCGCTCCCACCACGAGCTGGCCACCCACGTCGACCTCGATCTCGCCGTCTACTACGTCGACTCGGTACCGCAATACGAGGTGCCGTCCTACTTCCGCGCCGACGCGCGCCTCGGCTGGCAGGCCAGCGACTCCTCCGAGATCGCGCTGGTGGTTCACGGCCTCTTCCACGACCGGGAGCCGGAGTTCGGGAGCACCTTCCTCTCGGTGCAGTCGCGCCCCGAGGCGGGCGCGTACCTCCAGTTCACCTGGCGTTTCTAGGTCGACGCGATACCCCACTCACCCACCGTGGCTTTCTCCCTGACCGCCGCCCGCCGCAGTCGCCGCCGACGCTTCCCGATCTGGGGAGCGTTGATCGCATTGCTCGCTTTGTTCGCACCATCGTTGGCACCAGCGAATGCCACAGCAGCGCGCCCCGAAACCGCCAAGGAGTACGAGGTGAAGGCGGCGTTCCTCGTCCACTTCACCAAGTTCACCACGTGGCCCGACGACGCGTTCGAGAGTCGCGGCGCGCCGTTGATCGTCGGCATCGCCGGCACGGATCCGTTCGGCGACGCGCTCGACAAGGCGTTCAAGGACAAGAAGTGTGGCGAGCGGCCCATCCTCATCGAGCGTTACGAGAGCGCCGACAAGATCGGCAAGCCGCATCTGCTCTTCACGACAGCCACGGCGACCGATGCGATCGCCGCCGTGCTGCGGGCGTGCCGCGAGCGGCCGGTGCTGCTGATCGGCGACGCGGAGGGCGTCGCGAAGGGCGGGCTCCTCGCCGGCTTCTATCTCGAGAAGGCGAACGTCCGCTTCGAGATCAACGCGGAGGCGGCGAAGAAGGCGCGTCTCGCGATCAGCTCGCAGCTGCTGAAGCTCGCGCGCATCGTGGAGTCGACGCGATGAGGGCGCGGGCGGGGCGGCAGCTCTCGATCCGCCACCAGCTCATCGCCCTCACCACCAGCATCAGCATCGTCAGCTTCGTGGTGGGCGCCGCGCTCTTCGGCGTCGCCGAGGCGCGCGCCGCCCGCCAACAGCTGCGCGACGAGCTGCAGGTGATCGCGACCGTCGTCGCCGAGAACACGGCCTCCGCCGTCGCCTTCGACGACCGCCCCACTGCCGAGTCGAACCTGCTGCAGCTCGACCATTTCCCGGGCGTGCTCGAAGCGTGCGTCTGGAGCGCGAACGGCGAGCTTTTCGCCACCCACGTCGCGGCCGGCCACGGCGCGTTCGAGCCGCCCGCCATCGAGCCGGCGAGTGCCACGATCAGCGACCACGGCGTGCGTCTCTTCCTGCCGATCATCGCCGGTGGCGAGCAGCTCGGCACGCTCTATGTCAGCTCCGATCTGCGGCGCGTCGATGCACGGCTCCGCGAGCTGTGGCTCACGCTCGGCTTGGTGCTGGCGGGGGCGAGCGTGCTCGCGTTCGTGCTCGCGACCCGGATGCAGCGCGGCATCTCCGGCCCGGTCGTCGCGCTCGCCGCGACCGCCGATGAGGTGACGCGGACGCGCGACTACTCGAAGCGCGTTCCGGACGACGGCGCCGCCGAGGTCGCGAACCTCATCCGCGCCTTCAACCAGATGCTCGCCGAGATCCAGGTGCGCGACCAGGCCCTCGCACAGCACGGTGACCAGCTCGAGAGCGAGGTGAAGGCGCGGACCGCCGAGCTGCGCCGCACCAACGAGAGCCTCCTCACTGCGAAGGAGGCGGCCGAGGCGGCGTCGATCGCCAAGTCGGAGTTCCTGGCGACCATGAGCCACGAGATCCGCACGCCCATGAACGGCGTGATCCTGATGAGCCGCTTCCTGCTCGACTCGCGCCTCGACGACGAGCAACGCGAGCTCGCCGGCACGGTCCGCGCGTGCGCCGAGAGCTTGCTCCTGATCATCAACGACATCCTCGACTTCTCGAAGATCGAGTCGGGGAAGCTCGAGGTGGAGACGATCGACTTCGATCTGCGTCGCGTCGTGGAGGAGGCGTGCGACGTCGTGCTGCCGAAGATCGACGAGCAGCGGCTCGAGCTGGTCTGTCGGCTGCGCGACGACGTACCGACCGCGTTGCGCGGTGACCCCGGACGGCTGCGTCAGGTGCTGATCAACTACCTCAACAATGCGGCGAAATTCACGGCTGCGGGCACGATCACGATTGACGTCGAGTTGGCGACACGCGAGGCCGACGACGTCACGCTGCGATTCTCCGTGCGCGACACCGGGATCGGCATCCCGCCCGATCGGATCGATCGCCTCTTCCAGCCGTTCACCCAGGGCGACACGTCGACGACCCGGCGCTTCGGCGGGACCGGGCTCGGTCTGGCGATCTGCCGGCGTCTGAGCGAGCTGATGGGCGGTGCGGTCGGGGTCGAAAGCAAGCCGGGCGAAGGGTCGTGCTTCTGGTTCACGGCGCGCCTGGGCTTGCGCGAGCAGCCTGCGGCAGCGATGCCGAGCTGGCCCGACGCCGCGCGCGTGCTCATCGCCGACGATCACCCAGCCCAACGCGATGGACTGGTGGCGATGGTGCGGCGGCTCGGGCTCGAAGCGGACGGCTGCGCGGACGGCAACGAGGCGTTGGAGGCGCTGCGACGCGCAAACACGGCAGGCCAGCCCTATGCCGCGCTGCTCCTCGACGATCGGATGCCGGGGCTCGACGGCGTCGCGACCCTCGAGGAGCTGGCGCGCGACCTGCAATGGCGGGCGCTGCCGGTGGCGCTGCTCGCCTCACCCATGCGGCGCGCGGAGCTCTCCCGCGGCGCGTTCGCGATGCCGAGCGCGTGGCTCTCGAAGCCGCCGGCTCGACAGGTGCTGATCGATTGCCTGGAAAAACTGCTGCGTCGAGCGGCGGCACCGGCGATAGCCCCCGGTGCAGCGACTGCAGCGAGTGAAACGACGGCAACGGCGGTGACGGCAACGTCCGCGACGGTGGTCCAGCCGCTCGCCGATGTCGCGATCTTGCTGGTCGAGGACAACCTCGTGAACCAGAGAATCACCAACCGGCTGCTCGCGAAGCTCGGCCTCACTTGCGACATTGCGAACCACGGGATCGAGGCGCTGGCCGCGTTCGAGCGACGCCGCTACGAGCTGGTGCTGATGGACTGCCAGATGCCGGAGATGGACGGCTTCGAAGCGACGCGCCGACTGCGCGAACGCGAGGTCGCGAACGCCAGCCCGCGCGCGCTCGTGATCGCGATGACCGCGAACGCGATGGCCGAGGATCGCGCGCACTGCCTCGCCGTCGGCATGGACGACTACCTCTCCAAACCGATCGCGATCCCCGACTTCAACGCGAAGATCGGCCAGTTCCTGGCGGGGCGGCAGGTGGCACCGGCGATCAGCGCGGCGCCGCAGTAGCCGGGGCTCACTGCTTCTCGCACCGCCTCTCGCACGGCTGCCCGCACCGCGGTCGTCCGGTGATCACGACGAGCTCTTCATCGAGATCGATCGTCCGACGAAGAAGCTCGAGCCACCCGCTTGTTGTTTGAACTCCTCGGGGAGGAGCGACAAGTCGACGATGTGCTGCTCGAAGTTGTTGGGATCGATCACGACGACGATGCTCCGATGGCGCAGCAGCTCGGTCGGGTCCTTCCAGACGTGCTCACTGTGGAAGAGGACACTCTTCCCGGTCAGGGGGTTGGTCCATTCGGTGACCACGCGAAAGGGGTGCTGCCCGTTCACCGTGAGTGTCGTGTCGACCACTGCTTCGCGGAAGAGCGTCATCACCGGACGACCCTCTTTGACGAGCCGCTCCCTGCGCTTCCAGTGCCCGCGCTTTCGCAGCGTGACGACGAGAACTCCCGACGCGACGAGCCCGAAGACCAGGCCCAGCAACGAGAAGATCCCGGTGTCGAGCCAGAGCCCGGTCACGGACTTCTCGAGTGCGTCCTGCGGCCGGTTCGGATCGTAGACCACTCCGACCGATTCTCCGACGGCGTGAGCGGGCGGGTCCGAGCCGACGTCACTCTTGAACTTGACGCTCTGTCCATCCTGGGTCTTGAACGCGATGACCGAGAAGCAGAGATCGCCGTCGTACTCGAGTTCCACGACTTCCCCGGTCACCTCCGACGCACGTGCGATGAAGCTCGCACGCGAGACCCCGAATCCGATCCCGAGCGCGAGGAGGAGCAAGCCGACCGCGAGGAACCCCCAACCGAACCACCAGAAGACTCGCAGGTTCGGTCGACCG
>CAYRQC010000118.1:0-5210 GCA_964426265.1 uncultured Phycisphaerales bacterium
GGCTCGCGCCTTCCACGCCGCGGCGCGTCGAGGTCGCCTTCGCGCGCAACGGGCAGAGCGCCGACGAGCTGCTGCTCGCCAAGGTCCGCAACGCGAGCGATCTCCACGACGTCACCATCGTCAGCAACGACCACGACATCACGGATCGCGTCCAGTTTCTCGGCGTGCGGACGATGGGCGTCGCCGCGTTCGCGCGGATGCTGAAGCCGGTCGCTCCGCCGGCGGCGAAGGGTGAGCGGCCGCTCTCGCGCAAGGAGGTTGACGACTGGATGAACTACTTTGGTTACGAGAAACGGGAGAAACGGGAGTGAACGCGTGAGCGAACGATTGAACGAACGAGCAATCGGGCTGCGGCTCCACATCGATCCCGATCTCCAATTGGCACGGATGCCGCCGGCCGCGATGTATCGCGAGCGCGCCTGGTTCGACACGCTGGCCGCCGCCGTGTTGCGTCGCGGCTGGCACTGCATCGGCAGCTCGGACGGGCTCGAGGTTCCTGGCGCCGCGCGACCGCTGACGCTCCTGCCCGGCTGCCTCGACGAGCCGGTTGTCGTCGTGCGCGGCGCCGACGGCGAGCTGCGGCTCCTCTCGAACGTCTGCACCCATCGCGCTCACCTCGTGGTCGAAGCCGCGGGCAGCGGCAAGCTGCTGCGCTGTCCCTATCACGGCCGTCGCTACGAGCTCGATGGTCGCTGCGCCGCCGCGCCCGGCTTCGAGACCGCGCGCGGCTTTCCGGCGCCCGAGGACGCGCTGCCCCGTTTCGGTCTCGCCGAGTGGCGCGGGCTCCTCTTCGCGTCACTTGCGCCAGCGGTGCCGTTCGCCGACGTGATCGCGCCGATCGAGACCCGGGTCGCCGCGGTCGCTCCGGCGCGCTGGCGGCGCAACGCGGCGCTCGATCGCACCTTCGAGTTCGACGCGAACTGGTGCCTCTACGTCGAGAACTACCTCGAAGGGCTCCACATCCCCTTCATCCATCCGGCGCTCACCGCGCGCCTCGACTGGAAGAGCTACGGCTACCAGAGCTTCGACCACGCGACGCTACAGATCGGCGTCGCCGCCGAAGGCGAGCCGGTCTTCGCGCTGCCGCCAAACCACCCCGACGCCGGCCCGCGCGTCGGCGCGCTCTACTTCTGGCTCTTTCCGACGACCATGTTGAACTGCTACCCGTGGGGTCTGTCGCTCAACGTGATCGAGCCGCTCGGCCCCGCGCGCATGCGCGTCCGCTTCCACGCTTTCGTCGAGCACCCGGAGCTGCACGATCGCGGCGCCGGCTCGGGCCTGGTGCAAGTCGAGCTCGAGGACGAGCGCGCCGCGCAGCAGGTCCAGCGCGGCATGGCCTCCTTCGCCTACCGCGGCGGCCGCTACTCCCCGAGTGCGGAGTCGGGAGTGCACGCTTTCCACCGGATGCTCGCAATGGAGCTGGAGCGAGCGGCCGCGAGCTGACGCTCCGTATCACGTCGAGACTCTGCCATCCTCTCGATGAGGCAGCAGAGTGGATCAGTGTGCCGTATGCCCAACGAGCACCAGCTCGACGCGCAGCTTCTCCGACTCGGTAGCGCCGTTGGCCTTCGCGGCGAACGCCAGCTCGAGCGCCCACTCGTCGTGCTCGCCGCGGCGGACGACCCGTGGCGCGCCGTCCTTGGCCGGCTCTGCCGTCGCCGCCGCGACGTAGAGCACCAGCGCGTGGTCGCTCGGCGAGACCGGCACGGCGAGCGCCACCAGCGCGTCCTGGTCGGCGATCGGCGCGGGATCCTTGTCCTCCGTGAGGCAGGTGAGGACGAAGAAGTCGCGCGTGTCGGCGGTGCCGAGGTGGTTGCCGTCGCTCGGCTGATGGAAGTAGCGCAGCCCGTAGATGCCGGCCTCGATCGTCTGATCGCGGTAGTCCGAGGTCGTCCCGAACGTCTTCATCACACCGACGAGCGAGCCGGGGAGCAGTCGCTGCAGTGCGACGCTCGACACGCGCGGTGCGTTTGGGGCGGCCGGTGCCGCGATCGGCAGCTCTGCTAGTGGCCACAGCTCGCAGAGCGTTTTTCCGTCGGCCCCGATGACGCGCAGCCCGCCGGTCGCGAGCCCTTGGGCGATCGCCGCTGGCACGCTGGCAGGCACAGTCGACTTGCCGTCGCTCGCAGGGACTGCTTCGACCTTGTACGCGGAGGGTGACTCGGACTGCGGATGGGTCGCCGCCGTCGCCGCGACCACGATCACCGCGAGTCTGATCGCCCTCAGCAATCGAGGTCTCCGGTGCAACGTCCTCAGCGCGCCCGCACCTCGTCGGGATCGACCGTCTTCTCCTTCGGTGGCGCGTCGAGCTCGAGCTTGCCGATGAATGCGCTGCGCGAGTCGCGATCGGTCCAGGCGAGGTCGAGCAGCGTTCCCTTCACGCTGTGCTCGACGGTGAAGACGGCGTGCTTTTCCGAGAGGCTCACCATCGGCGGGTAGTAGGTCTCTTCGTGGCCACAGACCTTGTCCTCGTCGTGCAGGCAGCGCGTCTCGATCTTCGCGATCTCGCCGGCCACCAGCTTGGCACACCCCTTCTTCTCGCAACAGTCGAGCTTGAGCTTGATCGGGACGAGCTGCTCCTCGATCACGTTGCCGCCGAGCTCGCCCGCCTGCGTCGCCACGAAGTCGCGCAGCGCTTTCAACTGCTCGTCCGTCGCCCGCTCGTCGAGCAGGAGAACGTTGCGGACCGGGAGCGCGGTGTGGTAGGGGTCGCCGATCGTCGAGTGGGCCGAGACGATCAGCACGGCGCACATGCCCGCGAGGTCGACGCCCTTCCACTCACCTTCGGTGAGCTTCCACGCCAGCGTCGCTTGCTTGCCGGCTTGGGAAGCCTCCGAGTTGGCGAAGCAGGAGCCGACCCAGACGTCGCACGTGCGCGCTTCGAGGTAGTCGCCGCGCAGCTTGCCGTCGCCACCGGTCGGCGGGATGAGCGGCGGAGCCGAACGAGCCGGCAGCGCAAGCGTGGCGGCGGTGATCAAGGCGAGCAATGAGTTCAGCGCTTTCATCGAAGGACTCCAGCGGCGCATCGGCCGATCGTCAGAGGGTGCGCAGAATCTAGCCGTCGCGAGGCGTCGTGCTATCTACGGGCGGAATCGCAGCCTCGGAGGGCCAGGAGACTGGGCAGATCGAGGCGTCGCGCTAGTCTCCGGGTTGCAACCTATGGCCTGGAGAGAACGATGAATGGTACTGCTGGTGGGTCCACCTTGGCACGGTGGCTCGTCTGCCTTTCGGTTCATCTCGGTCTCGCGGAAGCGGCAATCGCCGCCGACTGGTATGTCGACCAGAGCTACGGCAACTGCGGCAGCTCGGACGGTTCCGCCGGCGCCCCGTGGTGCACGCTCGCTGCGGCGTTGAGTGTCGCGGTGTCGGGCGACACGATCCACATCGCACCGGGAACCTACTACGAGGTCGTCGACACCGCCCGTTCGCTGACGCTCGTCGGGACCCAGGGCGCCGCGTTGACGACGTTGAGCGGCAGCAACCTCCAGCGCACGGTCAACGTCCGAGCGGGTGCCGTCTTTGCGCTGAGCGGTCTGACGTTGACCAGTGGCCGCGCGGCTACCGGCGGCGGCATTCGTGCCATCGACTCCACGTTGACGCTCTCCGATTGCATCCTCCGCTCGAACGTTGCCACCAGCGCAGGAAACGGTACCGGCGGTGGGCTGTGGGCCAAGCGCACGCAGGTCACGATCGAGCGGTGCGAGATCTCCGCGAACACCTGCGACGCGGGAGGCGGCGGTGTCAATCTCGGCGACGCGACGTGCTCCATGGTCGACAGCACGATCGACGGCAACTTCGGGGGCGACGGCAAGGGGATCTACTTCGCCGACTTCGCGGGTGGCAACCAGCTCACGCTCGACGCGACCGACGTGACGAACCACGCGGCGACCTTCGACGCGTCCGGCTGCGGGATCTACCTGGCGCGTGGCGGAACCGCGACGATCCATGGTGGCCGCATCGGCGGGAACGGCGGGTTCACCCGGAACGACGCGTCGAACGGCGGCGCGATCTTCGCCAGTGCCACCTCGTCGCTCGCGATCAGCGACTGCCTGCTCGACGGCAACGGTGCCGCGATCGGCGGCGCGATCTACGCCCGCGGGCCGCTCACTCTCGCGCGTTGCAGCTTCACCGGCAACCACGCGACGTCCACCTCGAACGTTGGGGGAGAGGGCGGTGCCCTCTTCGTCAGCTCGACACTCGACGGGGAGGAGTGCCGGTTCGAGGGCAACATCGCCGAAGGGGCGTCGGTCAGCGGCACGGGCGGAATCGGCGGCGCGTTGCTCTGCCGCGCGACGGCGACGCTGCGCCGCTGCAGCATCGCGGACAACGAGGCACGTGGTCCGACCGGCGCGGCGCGCGGCGGCGGCGTCGACGTCGACTCCGGCGCGCTGACGCTCGTCGATTGCGAAGTCGTCGGCAACGTCGCGGGCTGCGACGTGGCGGGCCTCGGCGGCACGGGTGGCGGGCTCTATGTCGAGCCGCAGGCGACGCTCACGCTCTCACGCTGCACGGTCGGCGGCAACTCAGCCGCCAGCAGCCACGGGAACCCCTCCACGGGCGGCAACGGCGGCGGCCTCTTCGATGCGGTCGCCAACGGCTCCTCGACGCTCGACCACACGATCGTCGCCAACAATCACGCGGCGAACGCGGCGGGGCCGACCGACGTCGATGGCACGATCACCACTTCCGACTGGAACCTCTTCGGCGACTCGACGGGGTTGACGCGCATCGGCATCGGCGCCAACGATCTCCTCGATTTCGATCCCGACTTCGTCGACGCGGCGAACGGCGACTTCCGGCTGGAGCTCACTTCACCCGCGGTCGAGACGGGCAACGCCGCGATCACGCCGGAAAGCGTCACGGTGGACGTCGCGCAGACGCTGCGGGTGCTCGACTCCGACTTCAACCGCAAGCCGCGGATCGACCGCGGAGCGCACGAGTTCTCGCACGTCGAGCTTGCCTGGAGCGGGACCGCGACGCCTGGCGGGACCATCACCGTCACGACGGAAGGCACGGCCGGGCTCTACACCTTGATCTTCGCGGGCGTCGGCAAGGGCCAGTTCTATCTGCGGCCCGACGGCCTGCTGTTCATCGATCTCACGCAGGCGTGGGAGCTCTTCGACTGGCCGCCGACGCCCGGTGTCGTCGACGTCGACTTCGATCCGACGTTTCCGGCGCCACTCACGATCTACGCGCAGGCGCTCGTCGTG
>CAYRQC010000119.1:0-5730 GCA_964426265.1 uncultured Phycisphaerales bacterium
CGGCGAGCGTCGTGTGGCCGGCGTCATCGACGGTCGTGCGGTAGCGGCAGCCGAGGTCGACCGCGATGCCAGCCGGCGTGCCGAGCGCGAAGACGCGCGGCGCCGCGAAGATGCTCGCCGAGACCGAGCCGCGCTCGAGCGCGAGTTGGAATGCGCCCTCGCGGTCGGCGTCACCGTGGCCGGCGAGCTTGCGCTCGAGCGCCGCAATCTCGGCATCAGGTGGCGCGTCGGGATCGAAGAGGTAGTCGTCGCGGTCGTTTTTCATGGATAGCCCCCTTCGCGCAGCCGCTCCCGCAGGAGCTCCATGCCGCGGTGGAGATTGACGCGCACCGAGCCATGCGTGAGCCCGGTGAGCTGCGCGATCTCCTCCCCGGAGAGACCCACAACCAGGCGCAACGCGAGCGTCTCGCGATGGGCATCGGGGAGGTCGCGCAGCATGGCGCGAAGCTCGCGCGGGCTCGCGCAACGTGGCGAGTCGCCGCCACGCCTGCAGGAACGCCTCCTGCATCAAGTCGTCGACCTCGTGCGGCGCCACACGCGCGAGCAGCAGCCCGTGCACCGCCGGTGCGAGGCGGCGGTGCAAGTTGTCGAACGCAGTGCGATCGCCGGCTTGCGCGCGCTGTGCGAGCTCGGCGGCGGCCTCCACCTCAGGAATCGCGGAGGGCTTTTCGAACGGCGGCAAGGAGCTCTTCATGCGACTGGCAAAGGAGGAAGACTCCGAAGGTCGCGACCAGGTTGCGTCGAGGGCGGGGATCTTCGCCGACGAGTGCCCGCGAGAGATGGGTGCGCAACACCTTCGAGGCGGCCCGGCGCGTCTCGTCGCCGAACGCCGAGTCCTGGAAAAACGGCAGCGCGACACCGAAACGGAGCGCCGCGTCGTCATTTGCGGGGAGCGCGCGGGTGACCACCACCGGCAGAGCCAGCAACGGCAGCGGTGAAGTCACCACTGCAATCAGCACTCCGTGCAGCCATCGACTTCGTGCCACGCCACGCCATTCCTCCATCGCGACCGATTGAAGCGACCGTCTCACGCGGCCGCACGAGGAGAGGCACCATGCAGCGAATCTGTTGACAACGCGTCCCGATCAGCGCGAAAGCACCACCGTCGCCAACTCCGTCAGCGCGCCGATGGTCCGGTCACGCGGCTGGGTGACGAGCCCCTGCAGGTGGACCGCCGCGAGGCCCTCCAACGCCGACGCATCGACCTCGATCTCGTCGCGCCAGCGGCCGTCGGTGTCGAGCTGACCGATGAACCGCGACAGCTCGAGGCGATCAAAGCGGAACGGCAGGTCGGGCCGATCAGCGGGACGGCCGTCGAGATCGGTCTCGAGTGCGAAGTCGCCGGCCTGGGTCCGGACCGGTGGCGAGCGGAGGCGCGCGCCCCCGAAGACGACGACCTTCCATGTTGGCGGCCCCGCGATCTGCAGCTCGAAGCGCGCCTTCGTCGCATCGCACGACAGCAGGCGCGCGGAGAGTTCGAGCGGCGTGACGGTGAGCACCGGCCCCACGACGCGCTCGCCAGCGCGCGTGCGCCCCTCGATCGTCCACGCGCCGGCGTGGCACGGCTCGCACAGCGTGATGCGCGCCGTCGTGTCGTCGAGCGTCTCGAGCTGCTCGCCGGGTTGCTCGCCGATCCAGAGGGATTCGAGGCGATCGGCGCAAAGGAAGCCGCTGCCGTGCAGCGTGAGCGTCGCATCGCGCAGCACCGGGATCGTCGCGGGCTCGACCGTGCGCAAGATCGGAATGGTGGCAGTGGCAGCAGCAGCAGCAGCAACACCACCAGCAGCAGCGGCGGAGGAAGAGACCGCCGTTGTGCCGAGCAGCGCCGCGAGCTTCGGCGGGGGCGCCGCGAGCAGTGCGACCTGAAGAGCGCGCGCGATCTGCTCGTGGCCGAGCGGGCTCGGATGGACCCAGTCGCGAAAGAGCGGGAAGCCGGCGGCCGCCTCGTTGGCGTTGCACCAATCGGATGGACAGCCGGCGACAAAGCGGTCGAATGCCGCCGCCGCGTCGACGAGCGTCGCTCCCGACTCGGCGGCAACCGCGACGACGGCGGCGCGATAGTCGAGCGCGATCGGGAACTTGCGGCACGTCTTCTCGGGAAGCGGCGGCACGACGACGAAGACGGCACTGCCGGCTTCGCGCGCGAGCGTGATCAGCGCGCGCAGGTTCACCCGGAACTCCGCGAGCGGCACGCGCCGCCCGAACGGTGCCTCACCGCGCGCAAAAGCGGTGCGCACCGCCTCGCGATCGGGTGGCGGCGTGTGCGCGAATACGCGATGCCACAGTCGCAGGAGGCCGCCGTGCGCGCGATCTGCCGCGGCCTCGGCGGCACGCTCGCCATCGCTCGCGCCCACCGCGGCCGCGTAGTCGTTCCAGACGCCGACCTCGATCACGGTCACGTCGGGCCGCAGCGTCGAGCACTCCTGCTCGAGCCAGCGCAGGCTCTGGAACGTCGAGTAGCCCGGGCAGGCGAGCAGCACCGGCTCGACCACTCCGACCGCGATCGGCGCCTGCAGCAGACGCGCCAGCACGACGCCGTACGTCTCCTCGTAGCGCACGCCCGCGCCAAACGTGCAGGAGTCGCCGACGTCCACGATGCGCAAATGGCTCCCGTCGGGCGGCACGTCCGGACACGGCCCACGCGTCGCGCGCGCGCCCGTTCGGTAGCGCGTATTGCCCGCCCGCAGTCGCCAGAAGCGCTCCGCGTCGGGCTCGAAGAGCTCGGGAATCGCGAGCTCATCGCTGAGGAAACTCGCGTCCACCAGCTCGGGCAGGCCGCGTGCGCGAACGAAGAGGTCGGCCGCTGCAAGGAGAACACCGCTCGCGAGCAGCGCGAGCAGCAGCTTCTTCATCGTGCGAGTCGGTGGCATCGAGGGGTGGACTCGCGCGCGAAGCTACCAGCGCGGTGACGCCGGTGACCATGCGGATGGCCGCGAACGCGCGCGAGCTTCAGGGTGTCGCCCGCTCTCCGACGGTCTTGAACACCCGCTCGCGATGCCACGGAAGGTACGCGCGATGTCCCTCGTGCAACGCGCGGACGAGCAGCGGCACGTCGAGGCCCAGCGTTGCGCGCGCGGACTCTTCGAGCACGGCCGAAACCATCACGGCGCCGTCATCGGCGACCGTGATGAACCCGCGATCGAAAGCTGCGTCCAGGTGTGGAGCGAGCAGCAGTCCGTTGAAGACGTCGAGACGATCGGCGTCGCTGGCGCAGTCGGCCCACGGCTTGATGTGGCTTGCACGCAGGAGCTCGGGGACGGCGAGGCCCGTGATGGCGCAGCGGCCCTCCCAGTAGTCGAGCAGTCCTTGACGGAAGAGCTCCTGGCCAACGCGTTGGACGACCAGACGCTCGACCTCGGTGCTCCGCGGCAGCGCGGCGGTCTGCTTCTCGAAGCGGTGGAGCAGCTCATCGGGAAGCGCCTTGCTGAGCTGGAAGGCGCGGCGGAGCAGGCGGTGGAGCGCCGGGATGTCGGGGACGGTGCGGCCGCCGAGGGCACCCTTCGGAAGCGGAGCCGCCATGGACGTGCCGTACTCACCGAGCGAGCGCGCGACGTTCTGCTGCGAAAAGGTGGCGAGGAAGACCGTGTCGCCGAGACTGCCGAGCCAGATGCGGAGCGTGCACTGCGTGCTCGCGAAGCCGAGCCAGTCCCCTTCGCGCGGCAGCTCCTGATCGAAGCCGTTGTCGACGGCGGCCTTCTCGAGACGCGTGAGCGTGGCGGGCGAGGGGGCAGTGGTCATGAGTTGCGCGCCTCCGTCAGCCGTGTTCGCCGACGCCGCCACGAGTTCGGTGCTTCGACGCTCGTCGTGGCACGTAGAGCATGCCGTCAATCTCCTTGGCGAGCGCACGCGTGGTCCAGTCTTCGACGCGGCACATCGCCGCGTAGAACTCGTGCTCGAGCGGCCCCTTCAGCGGGATCAATCGCCTGAAGTGGACCCAGCCCGATTGTCGCCGCAGTGCGGCGACAATCGGCGCGCCGGGCTCGGCGCGCTTGCCTTCGAGCACCTCGGTTCGGATGCGTGTACCGAGCTGCGTGCGCGAGAGACCGGGCGAGAGCGCGGTGGTCATGGCCGGCGCCCCTTGCGATTGAGCGCGGGCTTCGCAGTCTTGGGTGTCCCACGCGTTGATTGATCACGAGCCTCGAGCTGGTTTGGTGGTGGCTCCTCGAGCTCGCGCTCGAGCTGCTCGATGCTCGGCAGGCTCGTCTCGAGCCGGGCCGGCAGCGCATGCACGAGCTGGTACTCGGCGACGCCGATCGGCCTGCGCGCGTTGCGCAGCGCGTACTCGACGATGATGCGGTTCTTGGTCTTGCAGAGGATCAGGCCGATGGTGGCATGATCGCGGTCGTCACGCACCTGCGAGTCCACGGCGCTCAGGTAGAAATTGAGCTTGCCGGCGTGCTCGGGCCTGAACTCGCCAGCCTTCAGCTCCACGACGACGTAGCAGTGCAAGCGCAGGTGGTAGAAGAGCAGATCGATGTAGAAGTCCTCGCCACCGATCTCGAGGTGCACCTGCCGACCGACGAACGCGAAGCCGGCCCCCAGCTCGAGGAGGAAGCGCGTGATGTGAGTCGTCAGCGCGTTCTCGATCGCTCGCTCGTCCGCCTCCGCTCCGACGCCCAGGAAATCGAAGCGGTAGGGATCCTTCAACGCGTCGGCGGCAAGCGCGGCGCGTGCCGCGGGGAGGCGGCGGGCGAAGTTCGTGGTCGCACGGCCCCGGCGCTCGTACTCGCGGCTCTCGATGTGGAAGAGCAGCTGATTGCGCGACCATGCGTGTTCGATGGCCTCCTTCGCGTAGTACCGCCGTTCGGCGTCGTCCTTGGTCCGCGCCAGCAGCACCAGATTCGCGCCCCAGCTCAATTGTCCAACAACCTGTTGGACAATTGCCTCGTCGGGCCACGCCTCGCCGAAGGCGCGCATGTACATCAGGTTCGCCCGCGAGAAGCCGCGCATCTCGGGGAACGCGATCCGGAGATCGTGCGCCAGCTTGTCGATCACCTTCGCGCCCCAGCCGAGGCGCGCCTGCTTCTCCAGGATGTCGCGACCGAGCTCCCAGTAGATGCGCACGAGCTCGGCGTTGACGGCCACGACGGCGCGCCGGCGCGCGTGCGTGATCTTCGTCTTCAGCTCGGCGAGCCACTCGGCGTAACCCGACGGCGCGCGCGCGAGCGACGGTGGCGCCGCGGCCGGCGTGCGCGATGACGCCGCGAGTGCCGACGATCCTCTCGACGCGGTCGAGCCCTGCTTCGCCCTCGCCCTCGTCTTCGCGGCCCTCTTGCGCGGCGGCTTCGTCATCGCTGGTCGCTCCTCTCCGCAGATGGGCGAGTGTCGGGGTGCGCGACGCGCGGGTCGGCAGGCGGCGGATCGAGGCGAGTCGGGTAGGGATTGCCGGTGCGCGCGGCCTCGGCCATGGCGTCGTAGATCTCGAGGATGACGCGCTTGGTGCGGTACTCGCCGTGGGCCTTCTCGTCGTTCTTCTTCACGACCGGGAAGGTTTCGAGGATGTAGTCCGCTTCCTCACGCGACAGGCCATACACGTGAAAGAAGGCGGCATCGAGCTCGGCACGCAGCGCGAAGCGGCGCTCACGGTCCCAGCGGAAGGGCGGGCACTCGAAGCCGCAGTCGCGGGCGAAGGGCTCGAGGTCCCAGGCGGTGTAGGTGAGTTCGAGGACGCGGGGGAGGAGCCACTCCACAGTAAGCCCTCCGCGACCGGCGTGTTGATCGGTCGCGTTT
>CAYRQC010000120.1:0-6657 GCA_964426265.1 uncultured Phycisphaerales bacterium
TCGGCGCCCCCGCGTTCACCGAGAACTACGGCGCTGGTTGGCCGGGGACGAACGGCATCCCGTCACTGACCGCGCTCACCGATCCCGAGTTCGGACAGACGCTCGACGTCGCGATCGGCAACTCGGCCGGCGTCGCGACGACGGCACTGCTGTTGGTCGGAACGTTGTCGACGTCGATTCCAGTCAAGGGAGGCACGCTGCTGGTTCTCGCGGACCTCGAGAGCGCCTACTTCACGCTTCCGGCCGGCGGCACGACGTTGAGTGAAGACGTTCCCGACGACCCGGCGCTCGCCTTCGTCGATCTCTATGTGCAGGTACTCGAGGCCGACCTCGGCGCGTCGCGCAAGATCTCCTTCACGCCCGGGCTCTGGTTGCGGCTTGGCTACGACCTGCCATGAGCGCGATGGCATCGCGGCCAGCCGCGATCAGCCGTCGAGCGCCTCCGCCAGCGTTTGCGCGTCGAGAAGACTCACCGCCCATGCGTCGATCTGTTCGACGGCGGCAGTGTTGACCCGCTCGATTGCCGACTGCGGCAGCTCTCCGAATCTTCGCCTCAGCAGGCGAAGCAGCAGGTCGCGCCGGCCCTGCAACACGCCCTGCTCACGCCCCTCCGCCCGCAACTCCTCTGCCAACGTCATGGTCGTCTCCCGTGCGTCGTCATCGTCCAAGCTGGGGATCAGCTCTTCCAGGAGGAAGACGCGCCCCACTCGGTCGCTGACCTCCGCAAGATAGCGCAGGATCAAACCCAGGTCCTCGCGACCGCCCGGCACATGCACTGCCGCCTTCATCAGCGGCACCCACGACAACAAGAGCTTGCCCAAGTCCTTGGCCGTCCGTGCGTACTTCAACGACAGCGCGGTCAGCAACACGACGGGGCCGAGCCGGCGACTGTACAGCTCTGGTGCTCGAGCAACACGTAGACGGGCCCGTGGCCTTCGGCGCGACTAGAGACCGTGAAGAGCAGATCTGCCCGGCGGTCGCGCAGATTGGCATCGATGAAGGTGTCGGGCACTCGCGTCAACGTGGCGAGATCGAGCCGCGCGCGCACCCTCTCCGGCAGCACCGCGTGCAGCTCCGCCGCTGCTCGCACGGTCTGCCCGAAGATGGCGCGCACCAGATGGTCGTGGGGGGTTTCGGTCATCACGGCGGACAGGACGTACGCCGATTCGCGTGGTGACATCCCCTCGTGATTTTCGTCGCGGCTCGAGCACGGTCGGACTTGATCACCTCTCTCATCCATCCCGGGCGAATGCCCAGGAATGGTTGGCCTCCCGTCGCGCTCGGCGGCGCCCTGCGGGTGACTGAGAGCGTGAGCAGGAATCCCGGACCGAGGCAGACGAAGCGCCGCGCCCGCCTGGCAAGGCGCACCGACGATCCGTATCAACCGGAGAGATACGGAGAGGAGGTGCAACGCCGCCAGGCGGGATGCGCCGCGAGTCTGCCGACGGGAGGGATTTCTGCTCACGCTCTGAGGACAATCGCGAGCGCGGAAGATTCCTGCAGCTCGGGCCCCGAGGGGAGACTCGGTGCCATGATGCGTTGCGGTCGAACGTCATTCGCCCATGGGAGCCAGACGATGGGATGGGGTCTCGGTGTCATGGTCGCTGGAGTCCTCGCACTGCCGGCGCGTTCCCCCGACGAGTCGGCGGTCGAGCGGGCGCTGCCGTTGCTGCAGAAGAGCTCGCTGCAGTGGTTCGAGAAGCGCAGTTGCATCTCCTGCCACCATCAGTCGCTCGCGACGATGACCTTCGAGCTGGTGCGTGAGCGCGGCTTCGCGTTGCGTGACGAGCCGGAAGCGGTGCACGCGCGCGTCGTGCGCAGCCTCCAGGCCGTGCGCGGCTCGATCCTGCAAGGCGACGCTGGCATCAACGCACAGATCGGGCAGTCCTACAAGCTGCTCGGGCTGGCGGCCGCGGGCTGTCCAGCCGATCGTCACACCGACGCGCGCGCCTTCTTCCTCGCGGGCAAGCAGCAGCCCGATGGACGCTGGGCCTCGGAGAGCCGCCGGCCGCCGCTCGAGGACAGTGACTTCACGGCAACGGCGCTGGCACTGCGCGTACTGCAGCTCTACCCGCTGCCTGGACGCGAGCACGAACTCGGCGAGCGCGTGGCGCGCGCGCGACGTTGGCTCGAGCAGGCGACGCCGCGCGACAGCGAGGAGCGCGTGATGCGGCTCTTCGGGCTTGCGTGGAGCGGTGCGGCACCGGAGGTGGTGACCGCCGCGGCGACCGCCGTGCAGCACGAGCAACGGGAAGACGGCGGGTTCGCACAGCTCGCGACGCTCGCGAGCGACGCCTATGCGACCGGGCAATCGCTCCTCGCGCTCGCGCAAGTCGGCGGAGTGGCGACGAGCGACGCGGCGTGGCAGCGCGGCGCCGACTTCCTGCGGCGGACGCAGCTCGAAGATGGCACGTGGCGCGTCACGACACGACGGCGCGGCGAAGGGCTCGCCTACTTCGAGACTGGCTTCCCACACGAAGAGGACCAGTTCATCTCGTTCGCCGCGAGCTGCTACGCGACGAGCGCGCTTTGCCTCGCCGAGCGACCTGGTCGGTCACCGATCTGGACCGCGGTCGCGCCACGGCCACGCGCGGCGGTCGCGCCGCTGGCGATCGGCGAGGCGCCGCTCACTCCACTCATCGAAGCGGTCGTTCGGCTCGACCGCGCGGAGGTGCGACGGCTGCTCGCGGCCGGCGCCGATCTCGACGAGACGGGTGCGAACGGGCTGACGCCGGTGATGGTGGCGATCGCCGACGCCGAGCTGACGAAGGTTCTGCTCGACGCCGGCGCCGCGGTCGACTCACGCGGAGAGACCGGCCGTACGCCACTCACGCTGGCGGCCGGCTACGACGGGGCGTTGCCGGTGATGGAGCTGCTGCTGCAAGCGGGTGCCGAGATCGAAGCGCGTGACGCTACCGGCGCGACGCCACTTATTGCCGCCGTCGTCTCGGGCGATCGCCGCAAAGTCGCACTGCTTCTCGAGCAAGGCGCGGCAGTCGATAACGCCGATCGCGACGGCGTGACGCCGCTCCGCTTCGCGACCTTCACGGGCGATGCGGCGATGGTCGGCTTCCTGCTCGAGAAGGGCGCGGCGATCGACGAGAAGAACACGGAAGGTGAGACGGCACTGATCGTCGCGACGGCCGATGGCCGTGACGCCGTCGTCGACCTGCTGCTCGCCGAGGGCGCGGCCGTCGACGCGCGTGCCGCCGATGGCAACGACGCTCTCCATTGGGCCGCCGCGGTCGATCGCGGCGACAGCCACGTCGTGGAACAGCTTCTTGCGCACGGTGCCGACTTCACCGCTCTCAACAACGAGGGCCGCACTCCACTCGCCGAGGCACTCCATTACGGCAACCACCACCACGCCGAGCGACTACGAAAGGCGGGTGCGAAGGAGTGAGCGGCGCCTCCTTGGACCCGATCCCACCCATCGCGATCACCCCTTCACACACACCACCTGCTTCATGGTGTGCACGATCTCCACCAGATCGGCCTGCGCTCGCATGACTGCGTCGATGTCCTTGTAGGCCATCGGTGTCTCGTCGATCACGTCGGCGTCCTTGCGACACTCGACGTCACGCGTCGCCGCGGTGTGGTCGGCGACCGTGAAGCGACGGCGAGCCTCGGTGCGCGACATGCGCCGGCCGGCGCCGTGGCTGCAGCTCTCGAAGCTCGCCGGATTGCCACGCCCGCGCACGATGAAGCTCCGCGCTCCCATGCTGCCCGGGATGATCCCGAGCTCGCCGGCGCCCGCGCGCACGGCGCCCTTGCGCGTCACCAGCAGCTCGACACCGCCATGCACCTCGCGCTGCACGTAGTTGTGATGGCAGTTCACCACCAGCAGGTCGGCGCGAAACGGCGGCAGCCCCTTCACGAAGCGCAGCGAACGCAGGATCGCCTGCATCATCAGCTCGCGGTTGGTGCGCGCGAACTCCTGTGCCCACGACACCGCGGCGAAGTAGTCGTCGAAGTCGGGCGCGCCCTCCTCGAACCAGGCGAGGTCGCGGTCGGGCAGCTCGCCGGCGCGCGCGCGCATCGACTCGCGCGCCCGCTCGATGAAGTAGGTGCCGATCTTGTTGCCGACGCCGCGCGAGCCGGAGTGGAGCACGACCCAGACCTGGTCGCCCTCATCGCGGCAGACCTCGATGAAGTGGTTGCCGGTGCCGAGCGTGCCCAGATGCAGCTCGGCGCGCGAATGCTTCACTCGCGGATGGCGGGCGAGCAGCGGGGCGAGCCGCGGCCCGAGCACCTGCCACGCCGCCGCCGCGGTTTCGGGCAGCTCGCGCCACGCGCCGCGATCGCCCGCCCCGCCGTGGTGGCTGCGACCGTGCGGCACCGACCGCTCGATCGTGTGGCGGATCGGCTGCAGGTCGTCGGGCAGATCGCGCGCGAAGAGGCTCGTACGCACCGCCATCATTCCGCAGCCGATGTCGACGCCGACCGCCGCCGGCACGATCGCCGCGCGCGTCGCGAAGACGCTGCCGACCGTCGCGCCAATCCCGACGTGGACATCGGGCATCGCTGCGACATGGTCGTACGCGATCGGCAGCCGTGCGAGGTTGGCGAGCTGCTGCAACGCCGCTTCCTCGACCGGCACGTCGCGCACCCACGCGTGGATCGCGACGCCGCCTTCGACTTGCCGCACGATCGGGCCACCGCCTGCGGCACCGGCGTTCGCCGACTCCTCGATCGTCGGTTCCATGGCACGCCTCCTCCACTCGCGCAGGCCGGACGCCGCCTGTTCGCCGCGTCCCGCGCGCGCTTCGGCAATCAGCGCAGCGCTTCCTCCAACGACCGGGCCACGACCACGCCCTTCACCCACGTGCCAAGCTGGTCCGCCGTGGCGCCCGTGATGCGCTCGGTCACCAGCCCCTGCTCGCGTCCCTCCGCCCTCAGCTCTTCCGCCAGTGTCATCGTCGTCTCCCGTGCAGCGTCATCGTCCAAGCTCGGCATCAACTCTTCCAGGAGGAAGGCGCGCCCCGCTCGATCGCTGACCTCCGCAGCGCATCGATGAACGTCGCCGGCACCGACAGCAACGTCGCGAGGTCGAGCCGCACCAGGTGGTCGTGGGGTTTTCGGTCATCACGGCGGACAAGACGTACGCCGATGCGCGTGGTGACAACACGGTGCACGAACTCAACCTCGTTTTGCGACGAGGTTGCGCCCGCCACCGAATTCGAGTGTGAGCGAGTCGCTCGGGTCACTCGCGCCACTCGTGCCGTGAGAGAGGCGTGCGCCGGTGAGTAGCGGCGGCGTCCCGAGCCCGAACGGGATGAACTCGAGCACACTCTGCGGCCACAAGCGGATCGACGGCATGTCGGCACGGAGCACGACCCCTTCGAGCGCACCTTGCGGCCCGAAGACGAAGCGGGCGAGCCGGCCTCCACGCTCGAAATCGAAACGAACGAAAGTCCACGGCTCACTGCCGCCGTCGAGCGGGGTGGCGCCGAGCAGCGTGACGCCGCGTTCGGCGCCGAGCTCTTCGGCCGTGCGCCGGCGCCACTCCTCGACGCCGGGATCGACGTGCTGGGCCAGCAGCCGATCAAGGCCGGCGCGCGCGCCCGTGTGAACGCGAGCCGCGTTCGCCGTCGCGCCGCCCGACGCTTCCTCCTTGCCGAAGAGTGCCGCGAAGCCGGCCGCGTCGACCGGCCGCAGATCGAGTCGTCCGCGCGTGGCGACCCATTCGATCGCCCCGCCATCCTGCAGCACGAAATGACCCGCCTGCCGCGCGAGATCGTCTGGCGGCAGCGCGACGATGGCGGGCGGCGGCGGCAGCGCGCGACCCTCGAGCAACGCCCGCAATCGAGGCGCGAGCTCCTCGCCGCGCCAGCCCGCGTCGGCCGTGTGGATGACGATCAGCCAGTCGTCCGGCTGCGACCACGAGAGCACCGCGTTGTGGCCGAGCTGCGGCGTCCCGCCCGCGCTCTGGCGCACCGTCTGCTCGCCGAGTGTCGCGACGACGAAGCCGAAGCCCTCCGCCTGCTGCGGACCGAGCCGGAACTGCGCGCTCTCGTACGCGGTGGCGAGCTCGTCGGCGAGCAGCTCGCCAACGTGCACCGCGCGCAGGAAAGCGGCGACGTCGCGCGCGGAGCCGACCATGCCGCCCGCGCCGAGGATCGACCAGCTCGGCGCGGCGAACTGCCGGCCGTGTCCACGCTCGTCGCCATCGATCCGACCGCTGGCGAACGTGGCGTCGGGCAACGCGGCGAGACGCGAATCGGGGCCCCAGAAGCCGGTGCGCGCGAGTCCGAGCGGCTCGAGGAGCTCATCGTGGATGAAGTCGGGGAACGGCACGCCGGCCTTCAACTCGATCAGCGCGGCCAGCAGGATGTAGCCAGGATCGCTGTAGGAGCTCTCGCGGCCGGGCGCAAACAGCAGCGGTCGCGCCAGGATGCGACGGACGGCGTCGTCGCGTGCGATCGTCTCGAAGTCACTGCGGAAGACACCGCTGTGGTCGAGGCCGGCCGAGTGGGTCAGAAGCTGGCGAACCGTGATTGGTTGCTTGTCCGCCGGCACGTCGGGGAGCAGCGCGCCGAGCCGGTCCTCCAGCGCGAGCGTCCCGCGATCGACGAGCAGTAGCGTCGCCGCCGCGGTGAAGCACTTCGAGTTCGAGCCAAGGTTGAAGAGCGTGTCGGCGTGCACAGCGAGGGCGAG
>CAYRQC010000121.1:0-10828 GCA_964426265.1 uncultured Phycisphaerales bacterium
CGCCAGGAACGACTCGCCGTGGGACTGTGCGTGCAGTGACTTGCCGCCATAGGACCGGAGGTTCGAGACACTGCCGTTCGCGACCTCGTCGATGTAGGTCGCGAAGTTGAAGAAGCTCTCGGCCCGCATGAAGAACCCTTCGGTCACCCTCGGCTCCCACGAAAGCCGGAGCGCCCGACCCAGCTCGGTGCGCGGGTCCTCCTCCTGGACCGAGTGATCCCGATTCCCGCCCGTGAGCCCGAAGCCGCAGCAGGTCGCGATCGCTTCGAGCAGCGTCGACTTGCCGCTCCCGTTCTCGCCGACGAAGAAGGTCACGCTGGTGCGGAACTCCAGATGGATCCCCGCCTGGAATGCCGGGATGTCGAACGGGTGGCGACGCGGCTCCGCGCCCTCGGACAGCAGCTCGACCGAGCGGAGGAACGGGGAGCCGTAGGACTTCGGTGGGGGTGGCGGCCGCCGCTTCATGGTGTGGGAGAATACTGGTCCATGAGTCCCGGTCCTTGACGCCTGCGTTATGTCCGTGGCGATTGGCGGCGTCACGTCCGGCGATCGAGGAGCGGAGCATGCTCGAACAGTTCTTTCCTCGCGGGATCGAGCACTACCTGACCGGCGGGTTGCTGATCGGCGCGGGCGTAGCGCTGCTCTTCGTCGCCGTCGGGCTGATCGGAGGCATGAGCACCTTCTTCAGCGCCGCCTGGTCGTGGCTGTCGCGCGCGCCGGGCTTGCAGCAGCCGTCGCTGGTTGCGAGCCGCGGCTGGCGGCTCGTCTACGCGTTCGGGCTCGTCCTCGGCGCGGCGCTCTTCGTTGTATCGGGTGGCGCGCCGACCATGACCCACGTGCCTGCGGTGCGACTCGTGGTCGGTGGAGTCCTCGTCGGATTTGGCGCGCGTCTCTCGGGTGGCTGCACGTCAGGCCACGGGATATGCGGGCTTGCGTCATTGCAGTTGCCATCGCTCCTTTCGGTGATCACCTTCCTGGCGACGGCGATGGCGACCGCGCAGCTCGTCGCATGGGCGGGAGCGACGCCATGAAGCCGAGCGCATTCCTTGTCGTGCTCGTCTGCGGCGCGCTCTTCGGCTTCGGGCTCGCCCGCTCGACGATGGTCTCGCCGGAGGTCGTGCTCTCGTTCCTGCAGTGGCGCGACTTTGGTCTCTTGCTCGTGCTCGGCGGCGCGGTCGTCGTGACCTTGGTGGCCTATCGATTCGCGCCGCGACTGCTGCGCCAGCCGCTGCTCGGCGGCACTTTCGGGAGCCACCCTTCCCATCTCAACCGACACACTCTTCTTGGCGCCGCGCTCTTCGGCATCGGCTGGGGCTTGTGCGGTGTGTGTCCCGGCCCCGCGATCGCCGGCCTGGGTGTTGGTAATTGGCCGATCCTCCTCGCGCTCGCCGGGATTTTCGGCGGCGCCTACGCGCACGGACGGTTCGTCGCGAAGTGATGTCGCGAGCGAACGCGGCGCGTTCCGCTCAACGCACGGCTTTCACCCCGCGTTCGAAGAGCTTGCGTCCGTCCGGCATCTCGGCCAGCCCGTCGCGCGTCCAGGTCGGGTGGTGCCACGGGAAGAAGTGGCGCTCGGGGTGGGGCATCAGGCCGAGGATGCGGCCGGTGCGGTCGATGATGCCGGCGATCGCATCGGTGGCGCCGTTGGGGTTCCAGGGGAAGGGCGGGTCGTCCTCGCCGTTCGGGCCGACGTAGCGGAGCGCGACGCGGTCGGTCGCGAAGAGCTGCTGGCGCAGCGCGGCGTCGCGCGGGACGAGCTTGCCTTCACCGTGCGCCATCGGGACGAAGAGCGTCTCGCCCTTCTCGAGGAAGACGCACGCGTCGGTGACCACGCGCATGCGGACCCAACGGTCCTGGTAGCGGTTCACGTCGTTGTCGGTGAGCGTCAATTCAGGTGTGCCGAAGGGCGCCGCGATGCCGGGCAGCAGGCCCATCTGCGCGAGGATCTGGAAGCCGTTGCAGATGCCGATCGCGATGCCGCCGCGCTCGACCAGGCGCACAACTTCGGCGCCGGCGCGGGCGGCCAGCTCGAGGCCGAAGACCTTGCCGGCCAGGATGTCGTCGCCGTACGAGAAGCCGCCCGGGATCGCCAGGATCTGGTAGTCGGCGAGCATCTCGGGCCGCTCGAGGAACGGCTGCGCCGGGATCACCGTCGGCGTGGCGCCGCAGCTCTCGAACGCAAACGCGGTCTCGGCATCGCAGTTGGTGCCGGCCGAGCGGACGACGAGAGCGCGCGGACGTGTGAGCAGTGGGCGGGCCATCAGAAGTCGAGCCCCGTGCGGAACGCCTTGGTGAGATCGGACACCTCGAGCTGCAGCAGCGGTCGCGGTGTGAACCCGCTCACGACGAGGAGCGGCTGCTGCGTGAGCGTCCCGACGATCGCATGCGGCACGCCGGCGAGCAGGCGATCGACCGCGTCGAGCTCGTCCCACTCGACCTCGAGCAGGTAGCGCGGCGCGCTCTCGGCGAAGAGAAGAACCGCGTCGTCTTCGAGGCCGGCCGGTCGCGGCACGACGCCGAGGTGGAGCGTCGCGCCAAGCCCGCCGGCGAGGCACATCTCCGCGATGGCGACGGCGAGTCCCCCTTCGCTGAGATCGTGACACGAGCGGACCCGTTTCGCAGCGATCGCCGCGGCAACCGACTCGTGGATCCGCTTGGCCGCCACGAGGTCGACGCGCGGCACGTGGCCGCTGCCGCCGCCGCCGTCCAGCTCGCGCAGCAGCCGCGCGCCGCCGAGCTCCGCGCGCGTCTCGCCGACCAGCACCAGCCGGTTCTCGGCCTTCTTCGCATCCATCGTCACCGCGCCGGTTACGTCGTCGACCAGCGCGATCGCCGAGACGAGCAGCGTCGGCGGAATGCGGATCACGCCCGCCTTGCTGCGCGTCTGGTTGTGGAGCGAGTCCTTGCCCGAGATGAAGGGCGTCCCGTAGGCGAGCGCCGCATCGCGGCACCCCTCGGCGCAGCGGGCAATGGATCCGAGAGTCTCCTCGTCGTCGACCGAGGCCCAAGCGAAGTTGTCGAGCAGCGCGAGCCGGTCGAAGTGGCCGCCGACGGCGATCACGTTGCGCACCGCCTCGTCGATCGCGAGCAGCGCCATGGCGTGCGCGTCGAGCATGCCGGTCGTCGGCGACATGCCACAGCCGACGGCGATCCCGCGCCGCGAGCCGAGCCGCGGCGCGATCACACAGGCGTCCGACGGCCCGAAGCCTCCCGGTCCGACCAACGGCTTCACCGCCGAGCCGGCGAGCACCTCGTGGTCGTATTGCCGGACGATCTCCTCCTTGCTGGTGATGTCGGGTGAGGCGAGCAGCTTCAGCAGCATCGCGCCGGCGTCGAAATCTGGCAGCGCTACGTCCCGCTGCTCACGCGTTCCTGCCGCCACCGTCGCGATCCGCTCGCGCTTGGGCAGCCCGTGATGGAGGAACTCCATCGACAGATCCGCGACCGACTCACCCTTCCACGTCAGCCGCAGCCGCCCATCTCCCGTGAAGCTCCCGAGCTCGGTCGCCTCGACGCCGTGGACGCGACAGAGCGTGCGCAAGTCATCGGCGTGCCGCGGCTGCACCGCCACGACCATCCGCTCCTGCGCCTCGCTGATCCAGATCTCACCGGCAGTGAGCCCTTGGTACTTGAGCGGCACCTTGGAGAGCTCGATGGCGGCACCGAGCGTCTCCGCCATCTCGCCGATCGCCGACGAGAGCCCGCCCGCGCCACAATCGGTGACCGCCGTGAAGTAGCCGCGATCGCGCGCGTCGAGCAGCGCATCGAGCAGCTTCTTCTCCTCGATCGCGTTCCCGATCTGCACGGCGCCCGACGCAATGGTCGAGCTCGCGCTGTCGAGGCCGAGGCTCGAGAACGTCGCGCCGTGGATGCCGTCGCGTCCGGTGCGCCCGCCCAGGACGAAGACGCAGTCGCCTTGGCGCGCTGCCTTGGCGATCTTGTCGCGCGGGATCAGGCCGACGCTGCCGCAGAAGACCAGCGGGTTGGTGCGGTACTCCTCGTGCACGAAGACGGCGCCGTTGGCGGTCGGGATCCCCATCCGGTTGCCGTAGTCGCGCACGCCCGCGACGATCCCTTGCAGGATCCGCCGCGGCGGCAGCGTGCCGGCCGGCAGCTCCTCCTCCTGCATGGCGAGCGGACCGACGCAGAAGACATCGGTCGAGAGGATCGGCTTGGCACCGAGCCCGGTCCCGAGCGTGTCGCGGATCACGCCGCCGATGCCGGTGCCGGCGCCACCGTAGGGCTCGAGCGCGGAGGGATGGTTGTGCGTCTCGACCTTGAAGGTGACGGCCAGCTCGTCGTCGAACGCGATGACACCGGCGTTGTCGCGGAAGACCGAGAGGCACCAGTCGCGATCGAGCTCTCGCGTCGCCGCGAAGATCGTGTCGCGCAGCAGGTTGTCGTAGCGGCGCGGTGGCCCGTCGCCGCGCAGCTCGACCGCGCTCGTCAACGTCTTGTGCTTGCAGTGCTCCGACCACGTCTGCGCGAGCGTCTCCAGCTCGACGTCGGTCGGGTCGCGCCCTTCCGCGCGGAAGAAGGCCTGGATCGCCCGCATCTCGAAGAGGTCGAGCGCGAGCAGGCCGCCGCTGCTGATTCGCTGGAGCTCGCGATCGTCGGCGGCGAGCAACGGGACCGCGACACGCCGGAACTCCGCCGGCGCCAGATCATCGAACGGCGCGATGACCGCGGTCGGATCGACGCGGACCTCTTCGACCAGCAGGTTCGCGAGGCAGCGCTCGCCGATTCGTTGCAGCTCGGCAGCGTCACACACGCCGCCGACCAGCACCGCGCGGTAGGTTCGCGCCGAGCGTGGCGCGAGGCCCACCGCCGAGAGCGCTCGCAAGACCGATCCGGCGACGGGATCCATCACGCCCGGCCGCCGCACGACCTCGATCCGCCGCAGCGTTGCCGGCGGCGCCGGAACGGCGTCGCCCGCCTGCAACACGCGCGAAGTGTGGAGGACCGGATCGGCGAGCACCGCGTGGAGCTGCGCGGCGCCGGCCGGCCCGCTCGGGAGGCGGCTCGGCTCGAAGGCGAGGCTGTAGCCGCGGACGATCTCGATCGGCGCCGTCCGCCCGAGCAGTCGCGCCACCTCGGCGGCGAGCTTCGCGGCGGCCGCGTCGGGGAAGCCGGGACGGGTCGCGACCTCGACCCGCAGGAATGAGCGAGCGAGAGCGGAGTTCGGCGCCATTCGGGCCATTCTTTATCGTGCCCGCTTTGCAGGGTCGAGCGGCACGCCTCTGGAATAGCGGTGGAGATCTCTCGTTGGCGAGTGCGAACGACACCAAGGAGTGGCTCGACTTCGAGCGGCCGATCGCCGAGATCGAGCAGAAGATCGCCGAGATCGAGAAGCTGGCGACCAGCTCGCCCGCCTCACCGAGCGCGAACGACGTCGCCGTCGATCTCAGCACGCTCGAGAACCTGCGCCACCAGCTGATCCGGAAGATCTTCGCCGAGCTCACGCCGTGGGATCGCGTCCGCCTCGCCCGTCATCCGCGGCGACCCCACTCGACCGACTACATCGAGAGCGTCTTCCACGGCTTCCTCGAGCTGCACGGCGATCGCGTCTTTGGCGATGATCGGGCGATCGTCTGCGGGCTCGCCAACCTCGGCAGCCGACGCGTGCTGGTGGTCGCTCACCGCAAGGGCAAGACGACCAAGGAGCGGGTCGCCGCCAACTTCGGCTGCGCCCATCCCGAGGGGTATCGCAAGGCGATGCTCAAGATGCGGCTCGCCGAGAAGTTCGGCCTGCCGATCGTCACGCTGATCGACACGCAGGGCGCGTTTCCGGGCATCGGCGCGGAGGAGCGCGGGCAGGCCGGCGCGATCGCCAAGAGCATCCAGGAGATGTCGACGTTGCGAGTGGCGGTGGTGAGCGTCGTCATCGGCGAGGGCGGCAGCGGCGGTGCGCTCGGCATCGGGGTCGCCGACCGGCTGCTGATGCTCGAGCACGCCTACTACTCGGTGATCTCGCCGGAAGGGTGCGCCGCGATCCTCTGGAAGGACGCCGAGAAGAAGGGCGAGGCGGCGAAGGCACTGAAGCTCACCGCGCCCGACCTGCTCGATCTGGGCGTCATCGACGAGATCATCGAGGAGCCGGCCGGTGGTGCTCATCGCGACCCGGCGGCGATGGCGACGACGCTGAGAGAAGTTCTTTCCCGCAACCTCGACGAGCTGACGCGCCTGCCGGTGGCGGAGCTGCTCGAACGGCGGTACTCGAAGTACCGGGGGATCGGCAAGGTTCGGCGGGGGGGCGCCAACGCTGGGGCGGATCGGCCGTAACCAGGGGACGCCTCCCGGGGCAACCGGTGCCGCGGGGCGAATCCAGCGCTAGGAGCCGAGTGCGTCCAATGAACCGTGTAGCGGGAGCGCTCGGAGCGATGCGAACACCCAAGTCGGAAGGCACCAGCCCTCCGGACGCTTCGGACAACGATCTCGTGGCGCGGACGCTCGCCGGCGACGGCCAGGCGTTCGAGGGATTGGTACGTCGCTACGAGGAGCGCGCCTGGTGGGCCGCCTACCATCTGCTCGGCGACAGCGAAGAGGCGCGCGACGTCGTGCAGGAGGGGTTCCTGCGCGCCTACCGTGCGCTCGCGCGGTTCGACTTCGGCATGAGCTTCTACACGTGGCTCTACCGGATCGTGGTGAACCTCTCGATCGACACCATGCGCAAGCGGGCGCGGCTGAAGCCGGTCGCGCTCGACGACCTGGCGGGTGGGCTTGCGGCGCCCGCGGTCGAGGAGGAGGCGGGTGGTCGGATCGAAGGCGAGGAGACGCGCGTCAAGGTGCGCGCGGTGCTCGCCAAGCTGCCGGAGAAGTACCGCACGGTGATGACCTTGCGCGAGCTCGACAACCTCTCGTGCAAGGAGATCGCGACGATCGTCGGCTCGACTCACGCGACCGTTCGCTGGCGGCTCCACATCGCCCGCCGGATGTTCAAGGAGCACTGGGAGCGCCTCGAACGCGTCGCACGGCATGAAACGACTCAACCCTGACTTCTGCAACATGACGTCCTGGAACACCCTCAAGCCATGAACTGCCGAACGATTCGCGAGAAGCTCGACCTCTACGCCGGTGGCGACCTCGATGGTCGTGAGATCACCGTGGTCGAGGTCCACCTTCGCACCTGCCTCTCCTGCTACCGCGACTACACGGAGCTGCGCGACCTGCTCACCACGGTGCGCGCGACGCGGGAGAGCGAGCTGCGCGGCGAGGCCGCGACCGAGTCGCTGGTCGCCGGCGTGATGAGCGAGATCCACGGTCCGCCGCCGGCCGCCCCGCAATGGCTGCCGCGCCTCACTTTGGTGAGCGGTTGGGCCGCCGCGATCACGCTCGCGGTCACGCTCGGTTGGCAGGTGGTGCGTCCACCGGCATCGTCGCACTCGCGGTCGCAGCCGACGGTGATCGAGCACGGCCCGTCGAGCGGCGACCTCACGCCGGCCTGGACCATCAACGACGAGATCGGCCGCCAGCTCGACGAGCTGCCGACGCGAACGCGCGGGCGTCGCGTCGTGGTGCCGTCCACCGTGGTGCAGCCGGGCGTCCGCCCGAAGCACTTTTGAGCCGGGTGGCGGCGGCCATGTTGTTCCGACGGATGGCGGGAATTGCGGCCCTGGAGCTCGCCGCGAGCGGGTTGGCAACGAGCAGTGCCATGGCCCATCCGCAGGCCGCCCCGCCGGTCGATCTCCGTCTCGATTCGCCCCGGCAGCTCCCTGCCAAGCTCGAAGAGGGACGCAAGCTCGAGGTGCGCCGCCGGCTCGTCACCTGCGCCGAGCGCGTCGCGCCCAACGTCGTCCGCGTGAGCATCGAGCGGCGCGTCGCGGACGGCATGAGCTTCTCGATCGAGGTGAGCGGTCTGGTGGTCGACCCGCTCGGCCACATCGTGACGGTCGGCTCGACGCTCGAGCAGGCGGGGCGGATCGCGGTCTACTTCGCGCACGCGCCGCAACTGCGGCCGCGCCAGGCGCGGCTGCTCGGAGTCGATGACGCGAGCGACGTCGGTGTGCTCGATGTCGGCCCCGTTGATCTCCCGTCGCTCGACCTGGCGGCTGGTCTCGGCGGTGACGCCGATCCGGCCACACCGGTGAACGAGGAGGGGCGCTACGTCGTCACTCTCTTTGGCAGCAACGAGCTCGGCGACAACTACGAGGAGCGCTCCGGCGTCGCTGCCGGATGGCTGCACGATCCGATCCAGAACCCGATCTTCGGGCGCCGGCGCTTCGAGAAGCTGCTCCAGGTGACGGTCGCCCGTGGCAGCCACTGTGCGGGCGGGGTGATCGCCGAGCAGAGTGGCCGCATCGTCGGGCTCGTGCTGCAGCCGCCGCAGAGTGAGCTGATGCTCGGCGAATCGGGCAATGGGGCACTGCTCGCGATTCCGACCGCGACCTTGCGCCGCGGGTTGGAGGCGGTCCTGACCCAGGGTGGTGGTGGCGAGCTGGTGGCAGCCGGAACGGCGGCTGCACCGGGAGCGCTGGTCGAAGTGGAAACGGCGTCGGCGCGGCCGTGGCTCGGCTTCGGAGTGAACAACCTCGCGGAGCCCGAGTTCCTGAAGCAGCTCGGCGTCAAGGGCGCGCTGATCGTGGAGGACGTGTTCGACGCGAGCCCCGCGCTCGCCGCCGGCCTCGAGCCGCACGACCTGCTGCTCGCGTGGAACGGAAAGCCGCTCACCACGGTCGACGACCTCTTCGAGCAGATGGGCCGTCATCGCGCCGGTGAGGTGGTGCAGCTCGAATGCGTGCGCCGGCTCGAGCGGCGGACGGTCGCGGTCACGCTGGGCGCGTGGTAGCGCGCAACGGCGCCGCGATCGGCTGCGCGGCGGGCTGCGCGGCCGGATCCTGTCCCCGTTCCACGCGCAGTCGCAGTTGGCCGCATGCCGCCGCGATGCCGTCTCCGCGCGGATAGCGGACGGTCGCGTCGAGGCCGCCGCGCAGCACGATCGTCCGGAAGCGTTCGATCTCGTCGGGTTGCGGACGGACGTAGGTCAGCCCGTCGACCGGGTTCACCGGGATCAGGTTCACGTGGCAGGGGAAGCCGCGCAGCAGCGCGACCAGCTCGTTCGCCTCGCGTGGGCTCGCGTTGATCCCGGCGAGCAGCACGTACTCGAAGGTCACGCGGCGGCCGGTGGCGGCGAAGTAGCGGCGCGCCGCGGCGAGCAGGTCGCCGAGCTTGATCTGGCCGGCGTTCGGCAGCAGCTTCGCGCGCAGCTCCTGACGCGGCGCGTGGAGCGAGATCGCGAGCCCGAACTCCTTCTTCAGCGCCGAGAGCCGATCGAGCCGTTGCGGGTAGCCGACCGTCGAGATCGTGATCCGGCGCGCACCGAGCCCGAGGCCGCGCGGATCGTTCCAGGTGGTGAGCGCCTGCAGCAGCGCGGTGAGGTTCATCGTCGGCTCGCCGATGCCCATCACGACGACGTTGGTCACCGCCTCGCCGGCCGGCAGCGAGTCCTGCACCTGCAGCACCTGCTCGATGATCTCGCCGGCGCTCAAGTTGCGGATCAAGCCGTCGAGACCCGAGGCGCAGAAGACGCAGGCGACCGGGCAGCCGACCTGCGTCGAGACGCAGACCGTGCGCCGCTCCTCCTCCGGGATCAGCACGCTCTCGATGGTGCGGCCGTCGTGGAGCTTCAGCACGAAGGCGCGCGTGCCGCCGGGATCGGAGCGCTCGGTCAGCACCGTGTTGCGCCGCACCTGGAAGCGCTGCGCCAGCGCGCCGCGAAAGCGCTTGGAGAGATCGCTCATCGCGTCGAACGAGGTGGCGCGCCGCTCGAAGACCCAGCGCCGCAGGTTCTGGCCGGCGAACCGCTTCTCCCCGAGCTCCTCGGCGAGCGCTTCGAACGCGGCGACGGGCAGGTCGGTGAGGCCGGGGAGCGTGGGCAGCGTGCGAAGGGAATCCAACTCAGCCGGCCTGGCGGCGCTCGGCCTCGGACGGCCGCGCCGGTAGCTCTTCCGACTGCACCTTCTCGCGGCCTTCGATGAAGGCGCCGGTGATCGTGTAGCGGGCGGGCGGCTTGTGCGGCAGGTCGTAGAAGATGTCGAGGAATATCTCCTCGACGATCGACCGCAAGGCCCGCACGCCGGTCTTCTTCTCCTTCGCCTTGCGCGCGATCACCCGCAGCGCTTCGGGCGTGAACTCGAGCTCGCAACCCTCGATGGCGAGCATCCGCTTGAACTGGCGCACGATCGAGTTGCGCGGCTCGACCAGGATGCGGATGAAGTCGTCCTCGCGCAGCGGGTCGAGGATGCCGATCACCGGCAGGCGACCGATGAACTCGGGGATCATCCCGAACTGGATCAGGTCCTCGCTCTCGACGTTGCGCAGCAGCAGGTCGAGCTCCTCCTCGTCGCGCGGATCGCGGAAGTCACCGGAGCCGGCGGCGCCGCGCGGCCCGATCTGCGCGCCGTAGCCGATGCCGCGGCGGCCGAGACGGCGCCGGATGATCTCCTCGAGCTGCACGAAGGTGCCGCCACAGATGAAGAGGATGTTCGCGGTGTTGACGCGCAGGTACTGCTGCTCAGGGTGCTTGCGGCCGCCCTGCGGTGGGACGTTGGCAATGGTGCCTTCGAGGATCTTGAGCAGCCCCTGTTGCACGCCTTCGCCCGAGACGTCGCGCGTGATCGAGACGTTCTCGGAGGTCTTGCCGATCTTGTCGATCTCGTCGATGTAGACGATGCCGATCTCGGCCTTCGCGAGGTTGTGCTGCGCATCCTGCAAAAGGCGCTGGATCACGTTCTCGACGTCATCGCCGACATAGCCGGCCTGCGTCAGCGTCGTGGCGTCGCAGATCGCGAATGGCACCTTTAGGATTCTCGCGAGCGTGCGCGCCAGGAGC
>CAYRQC010000122.1:0-7131 GCA_964426265.1 uncultured Phycisphaerales bacterium
GGTCGCCACGTCACTCTGCACGCCGGCCGCGATCCCCGGACCGGCGACCATCCAAGGCACGCGCACCAGCTCCTGCCAGAGCAGCTTTCCGTGACCGGCGGCACCGTGCTCGAACCACTGCTCGCCATGATCGGAGAGCAAGGCGACGATCGTCCGCCCCGAGAGATCGAGCGCCGCCAGCTCCTCCTGCATCCGCCCGACGACCCGCTCGTCGACCTGGTGCAAAGCCGCGGCATAGAGCCTCTGGAAGCGCGCGAGCTGCGAGCGATCCCCGTCGCGCAGCGCCGAGTGGAGCGCCGTCATTTCGTCATCCGTCGGCGGCGTCTCGCCCGGCGAGAGACGGGCGAGCTCGGCCGGCAGCGGACGGTAGTCGTGCACGGCGTAGGTATGGAGGAAGAGCACGAACGGCTGATCGGCGTGGTTCTGCAACCAGGCGATCGGCGTGGCCATCGGGTCGCCGAGCGCCGCGATCCGCTCGGCAATGTGGATCCCGGGATCGAGCGTCGAGTAGGTGTCGAAGCCGGCGGCCATTCCGTAGGCCGGATCGAGGAAGCCACCGCCGGTGAATGCACCGGTCGACCAGCCGGCGTCCCGCGCGACGCACGCCAGCAACGTCGAGCGGCGCAGGTCGACCCCGCGATCATCACGGTTGACCGCGTTCACCAACGGATGCTGGCCGGTGAGCATCGAGGCGTGCGACGGCAGCGTCCACGATGCAATGGCGCACATCTGCGTGAAGAGCGTCCCACGCGCGGCGAGCTCGTCGATCCGTGGCGTGAGCCCGCGCGTCGACCCACAGCAGCCGACGTGGTCAGCTCGCAAGGTGTCGATCGAGATCAGCACGAGGTTCGGTCGTGCAGCTTCACCGAGCTCAGTGGGCGTGCTGAGGAGCTCCATCGCCATCACCACCAAGGCGCCGTCGACGTCCCCCGTCGCCTCGAGCTCGAGTGTCGCGTGGCGCCCCGCGATCATCGCCAACGGGACGGTCACCGGAACGAAGTAGCGTTGGGTCCCGAGCGCGGCACCACCCACACTCGCGCGCTGCACGATCT
This sequence comes from uncultured Phycisphaerales bacterium, assembly GCA_964426265.1. Lineage (GTDB taxonomy): Bacteria > Planctomycetota > B15-G4 > B15-G4 > SIAN01 > SIAN01. Next base: position 1,053 of record CAYRQC010000122.1, read on the forward strand.
GCCCGTCGATGCGGACGATCAGCTCGCGGCTCGCGCGGGACGGCGGGTCGGTGGCCGACAGCCGGAGCAACAGCCGCGGTGCGCGCTCGGGCACCTCGATCGGGAGGGTTGCCTTCGTCCCGCCGATGAGCAGCAATGCGTCGCCGAACTCGCCGCCCCACCGCACGAACCGGCGCCATGGCAGCCTCGACTCGTCACCGGCGGCGCGCGCGGCGTTCGCGAGAATCGCGGTGGAGGTGAGGCGGCGCACCTCGATCCAATCCACGAGCAGTGGAGCGTGGTCGTCGACGTTGAGCCGGAGGCGCAGCCCTTGGCGTCGATTCGTGGGCGGCACGCGCAGCTCGATCTCGTGCCAGGTGTCGCTGGTCGCACCTGGGATGCTTCCTCCGACCGCGACCGAGAGATCGGCGGTCCGTTGTCGCGCGTTGCCGAGGTGCAGCTTGCGGTTCGGGTGGTCGACCGGGGAGAGCGGCGACGTGTACACCTCCAACATCTCGGCCGAGAGGCTCGCGGCCCCGGCCTGTGGCGTCGTCGATCGCACGCGCGCCCGCACCAGCGCCCACTCGTCGGCGGCGAGCGCGAGGTCGCGCACCATGCCGCGGGCGGGGGGATCGATCACGACCGCAGTCGTGCCATCGGGTTCCCGCACGAGCAAGAGGCCCGACTGCGGCGACCCCGAGCCGTCCTGCTCATGCGCCAATCGTCCCACCGAAGTCTGCCACTCCGCCGATGGCATCGGCTCGTCCGGATCGTTGCTGTCCGCGATGGCGCCGACGGCGAGCCGCCCCCCATCGAACGGCTCGCGGAGCAACCAGTCGCTCGGGTCAGGCTCACCGGCGAGCGAGCTCCAGCGGGCCATCCCGGCGCCGCTCACGGCGTCGGCACCGAGCGTCTCGAGCAGATGCACGTTCGTCGCCGGCGCGGCGCTGCGGATCGGCGTGCGATCGCCGATCCCGGCACACGCCAGCGCCGCGAGGAGACCGGCGACGACGGCGTTGCCGGGACGAATGAGTCGATGGTTCAAGCACGGTTCTCGGGGGGATCCGCAGATTGCCTGCGACCACCAACTGTACGTGACTGGAAGGTGCCTGGCCCAAACCCACCGGGTGATCGGTGCCAGGCACAAAGGACCCGGTGGGTTTGTGCCTGGCACGGATCACCCGGATCACCCGCCTGATCGGTGCCAGGCCAAACCAACCGGCCCGAGAGCGCCACCTGAAACCGTCCTGCCTCAGAACGACGTCGGGATGCTCACCTGCTGCACGACCGTGTCGGGTGCCACGCCGTCCTGCGCACCGGTGGCGGCGAGGGTCACGGTGATCCGGCCATTCGACTGGAGATCGAACTCGAGCTGCGTCGCGCCGGCCATGAGCAGCGTCGAGACGCCGTCCTGCGTCCGCGTGAGCTGCGCGCCGGCGACCGCGTAGGTGATCGGCGTCGACCAGATCGGCTCGAGCTCGGCGCCGTTGTTGCCGTAGTTCACGACGCGCCGGAAGGTGAGCGTCTCCATCGGCGCGGAGCCACCGACGGTGACGTAGGGGGCGCCGGTCACCGGATCGACGTCGGTGCTGGTCTGCAGTAGCTCGGCGTGCAGGTGATCGAGGGCGCGCTGCACCTTGGCCATCATCCGGCTGCGCTTCTCGCCGAACTGCGTGCTGCGGGTCATCGAGATCGCGCCATTCAGGAGGGTTTCGAGCAATACGGCGAGCACCGCCACCGAGACCGCCATCTCGAGCAGGGTGAAGCCGGCGCGGCCTCGGGAGTGGGTTCGGCGAAAGGGGTTCATCGACGCAAGCTCATCCGTTGTCGTCCATCGCCCATGGTTCAGTTGCCACGGTAGACCTCGACGGCATCGACGTCGCAGGTGCAGACATCCTTCGTCCACGCAAATCCGATCGTCCGCACCAGCTCGTGCACGTCGCTCAGCGGCGTCAGCTTGCCGATCGGCGTCACCAGCGCGCTGTCATACGTGCCACTGCCCGCCGGCGTGAAGTCGCCGCCCTCCGCCATCATGTTCGGCGCCCACATCACGACCTCCTCGTTCGGATAGCCGGCGGGTGGGTTGGTGATGAGGTTGCGGTCGTAGAGGCTCTCGCCGGTCTTGAAGCCGTGCAGCAGTTGGCCACCGGCGTCGAGCAACGTGGCCACCGGCCGCTTCGAGCACATCACGCTGCCGTAGCGCCGCAGCCCCTCGCGCTTGACCGAGCTGCCGTCGAGCGACAGCGCGCCGTCGTCCGCGACCACGATCCCCTCGAAGCCGACCGTGCCACTGGTGGAGATCAGGCTGGCGTTGATCTCGAGGTGGTTCGGGCAGCTCTTCGAGTAGCGAATGTCCCCCTTCGCGATGATCCCGAGCGCGTGGTTGCGCTGGAACTTCGGGTTCGGGTCGTAGCTCTTCGAGCTGTCCTCGCCGTGTTGCATCGCGTACTCGCCGGCGGAGTCGATGTACTGCAGGCTGTCGTTGATCAGCACGCCGTAGTCGGCCACCAGCGTGGCGCGACCGTTCAGCTCGCCGCCGAGGCTCTTCACGTTGTCACGGAAGTAGAAGATCCGACCGTCGGCGGGATAGGTGGTGGTCGACTGCAAGGTGCCGGGAATCAACTGGTCGACGTAGGTGGTGACCTTCTGGTTCTCGTAGACGGGGACCCATTCGTACGTCGTGTAGGTGCCATTCGGCACGTTGACGAGCTTGTACTCCTTGACGACGTAGCTCTCGGTCTTCCAGTAGCCACCGGCATCACTGACGGCGCCGACGTCGGTGCCGCCCGTCGATTGGCTGTTGTCGGACGGCACCCAAACCTTCCTCGACTTCGTCACGTCGACCCACTGGTACTCCTTTCTGTACTGGGTCTTCGTGACCTTCTGGTAGACGGTGCCGACCTGCACCTTCTTGGTCTTCACCACCGCCACCTTGACGATCTGTGGCTTCGACCAGAGCTCGATCTTCACGTTCTTCTTCACGAGCGTCACCGCCGCCTCGAGGCCCGTCGGCGTGATCACCGCCGCCTCTGCCTTCAGGTCGTCGTAGTCGATCAGGTCGAGCAGGTCCTTCACCTCGGCCGCCGGGTCGGTGCCGCCGGCGAAGGTGGTGTTCTGTGAGGTCGCGCCGTTCTTGTAGACGAAGCCGTCCACGCACGAGACGAAGTCGTCGTAGTAGCCGTTGGCGTAGTAGAACTCGATCGACTGGTTGGTGTGGATCCTCCCGCGCGGCTTGCCGGAGATGCCGAGCGACTGGTCCTCGACGTAGTAGTTGTAGGCGACGTAGGGCGTGCCATCGCGCAGGTAGGTGAGCGCCGCGCCCGAGTCGCGGCTGTACTCGCCGAACGACACCAGGCGATACCAGCGGTTGGCGCCGACGCTCTCGATCAGCACGCCGGTGCCGGGGATCACCGGCGGGCTCGCGGCGATCGCCTGCTGGACCACCACGTTCTGGCCGTCGTCGTACGCCGAGGCACTGATGATCGCCTTGGCGAGCTCGAGCTGGCCGACCGCCTGGCGTGCCGCGCGGATCTGCGCGCCGCGCTGCGCCACGCGTTTCTGCTCGACGAGCGTGCGCCCGAGGAACGTGGTGACGACCGAGCCGACGGCGACCGCCAGGATCAGCACGATCGAGAGTGCGGAGCCGTTCACGAGTGGGTGACGCTGCATCCGATTCACCCCACCGGCCGTGCGCGAATGCACTCGAGCACCCGCTCGGTGCGGCCGTTCGTGGCGAGGAAGTCGATGTCGATCCGGTAGATCTCGGTGGTGCCCTCGTTGGCGTCGGCCTCGTCGCCATCGCCGTTCAGGTCGCCGTGGACGCGCACCTCGAAGCTCCCCTCCCACGGGAAGTTCGCGAGCTGAACTGGTAGCCCTGCGCGCCCGAGAAGACGCGCAGGCTGGTCAGGGTCACCGTGCCGAGGTTCTCGTCGTCGTCGAACAGCGCCGACAGCTGCGAGGCGCTCGCCGCGCCGTCGGTCGCCTGACCGAAGTCGATGCGGAAGAGGCGATCGACCAGGTCGTCGGCCACCAGCGTCAGCGCGGTGCGGCGCTCGATCTCGCGGTTGGCCGAGTGGCCGGCTCGCAGCCCGAGGGCGAGCGTCGAGAAGATCACGACCATCAAGGCCGAGACCATCGTCATCTCGATCAGGGTGAAGCCGCGCGAGCGGGGGCGGTGGTCGGCGCGGTGATGTCGGCTCATCGCGACAGCACGCCGACATCGAGGCCGTTCCACGGGACGCAGACGGCCGGCGGATCGGCCGACTGCGCGGCCGACTCCCGCCGTGGCGCGGACGATGGCGTGTGTGCCGGCGGGGCAGTGAGATCCCAGCTCGCCGACCTCAACCCGCCCGCCAGCGCGCCACCAGGAGCGGCGTGAGCGCGGGGTGCCGCGCTGTCGTCCGCCGGAAGTGAAGTGAAGGCCCAACGGATCACGCCGCCGAGCGCGACCACTCCTGCGAGCGCCACGCCGGCCGGCCACGGTCGCACCTTCTCGCGCGCAGTCGAGCTCACGAGTCATCTCCGGTTTCGCAGTCGTCCGGAGGGGTTATCGGAAGTGCCGGCGGCCGCACGTGCGCGCCCGCGGTCGTCGCCCAGCGGAACTGTTTTCGCGGCGGCAGCGCGTATGGTGTTTTGCCCCCGTATCCGTTGAAGCGTTGATGAAGTTGGTGAACTCGACCAAGGAGCGCCCGATGGCGGACGAGATGAGTGCCCTCGATCGGAGTGACCTCACGACCTGGGCCAACGCCCAGCGCGGCCGGTTCGAGGAGCTGCTGAAGCGGTTCGTGGAGACGCCGAGCGTCAGCGTCGAGCCCGATCGCAAGGAGTCGATGAACCGCATGGCCGAGATGGCCAGCGCGACGCTCACCGAGTTCGGCTTCACGACGCGCCTGATCGCGACCGCCGGCCAGCCGATCGTCCACGGCAGCGTGGTGGTCGATCACAAGGCGCCGACGCTCACCATCTACAACCACCTCGACGTGCAACCCGGCGGCGATCCCTCCGAGTGGAAGACCGACCCGTTCGTCTTCGTGCTGGAAGGTGACCGCTACCTCGGCCGCGGCACCACCGACGACAAGGGGCCGGCGCTCACCGCGCTCTTTGGCGCCCGCTACGCGCTCGACCACGGCGCGCGTTGCAACATCCAGTTCCTGTGGGAGCTCGAGGAAGAGATCGGCAGCCCGTCCTTCGCCGCCGCCGTCGCCACCGAGCGCAAGTCATTGAAGAGCGACTGTGTGGTCGTGAGCGACACGGTCTGGGTCTCGCGCGAGCGACCGGCTTGCCCGGCCGGGCTGCGCGGCCTGCAAGGGTTCCTGTTACGGCTCGAGACCGGCACCACCGATCGCCACTCCGGCGTCACCGGCGGCGCCGCCCGCAACCCGCTCGCCGAGCTCATGCAGGTGGTTGCCAAGTGTGTCGACGGCAAGAGCGGCGCCGTCAAGATCCCCGGCTTCTACGACGACGTGAAGAAGCTCTCCAAGGAAGAGAAGCGGAGCTTCAAGCAGTGCGGCTTCTCGATCGCGAAGTTCAAGGAGGACCACGGCTTCAAGAGCCTGCGCACCAACGAGTCGATGGAGGTGATGAAGCGCATCTGGGCGTTGCCGACGTTCGAGATCCACGGCGTGACCGGCGGCTACACGGGTCCGGGCATCAAGAACACCATCCCGCCGCGCGCCGAGGTGAAGTGCACGATGCGGCTCGTCCCGAAGCAGGACCCGGCGAAGATGATGCGGTTGGTCGAGCGCTATGTACGCAAGCTCAACAAGGACGTCGAGGTTGTCCCGCAGGCGTCCCTCGCTCCATACAAAGGCGTCATCGAAGGCCCGTGGGCCGACCTCACCTGTGACAGCGTCGAGTTCGGCTTCGGCAAGCGCCCCGTCTTCGTCCGCGAAGGCGGCTCGATCGGCGCCGTCGTCACGATGGAGCGCGAGCTGCGCTGCCCCGTGATGTTCCTCGGTCTCTCGCTGCCGGAGCACGGCTATCACGCCCCGAACGAGAACTACGACTGGCGCCAGGCGAGCGGCGGGATGGCGGCGTTCGCGCAGTTGTTTGCGAGGGCGGGGGCGGCGAAAAGTGCGGCGAAGGCGGGGCGGGACTGACG